>JAQGMD010000397.1 GCA_028292565.1 Burkholderia sp.
TGCTCACGATGGAAGACGGCTGGAACAGCAAATCCCAGGTGACACAGCGCTTCGGCATCTACGATCCCGACATGAAGCCTGTCCGTCCCTATCCGCAAGCCGTCGCTGAAGGCGGGCACTCCGGCCATGTGGCCGCGGCTGGCAATCGCTTCATCGTGTTTTACGCGGACGGATGGGTGGATGGCGGGGGCGTCGACAATCTCGGCTCGGGCAAAGACGTGCTGGCGAACGGATACAGTTCAGACGGGCGCCTGCTATGGCGTCGCGCGGTGGCGACTGGCGGACGGGATTGGTGGCCCCTGCTGGCGGCATCGAAGCAGCGCGTCCTCCTGATATGGCAGCGCTACGTTGAAGGCAAGACGCATAGCCAATTGATGATTGCATTGCTTGATCCGGCGAGCGGAAAGCTTCTGAAGAAGCCGACACTGCTGGCGGATGGGCTTGAATACTATACCTACGCGGTGACCTACATCCCTGACGCCAACCGCTTTTTGATTACCGGCACCGCGACAGACGGCAAAGGCTTCGCGTATCTGCTCGACACATCGGCACGTGTCGTGGCGAGCAACGTTGCACTGCCGCCGACGGTGCGTGAAGCATGGCCTGCGGTAAAAGGGCACAACGTACTGCAATTGACCGCACCGTCTGGTGCAGTGGTGCTGTCGTTGAAGAACGATCGCATCGAGCCGATACACCGTTATGCCGATCACTACCAGTGGCAAGGAATCGGCGCGGCAGCGGAGCTCGAAGCTGACGGGAAAGCTACCGTGTATGCATTGTCGAAGACCGGTGTTGAGATCAAAAAATTAGGGCGCTCCCCGGAGGAACGATAACAACCTTGGGTATGTAACTTGCTCCTCGATGGTCGAGCGATCAGCTTTGAGGAGCATGCGATGGAAAAGATATCCCGACGGTCTTTCTTCCGGATGGCAGGCGCGGTTGCGGCGGCGACGGCGGCTGAAGTGCACGGAACCGCCACAGGAAAACGCCCGCCATCCGCCACGCAACAGGCGACCTATACGTTTTTCAATCCGGATGAAGCAAGGTTCATCGAAGCGGCAGTCGAACGATTGATTCCTGCCGACGAGACAGGGCCCGGTGCGATGGATGCCGGCGTTCCGAACTACATCGACAAGCAACTCGGCGGCGCATGGGGCGCCGGCGAGCGGCTATACCGGAGCGGCCCGTGGCGCCAGGGCGAGCCGACACAGGGTTATCAATTGCCTTTCACGCCGGCAGAACTGATCCGCAACGGTATGCGAGGCGTCACAGCCGACATCAACAAGCGTGGGCTCGCTCCTTTTTCCAAGATGAATCCGCAGGACCAGGATGTATATCTGAAGGCTCTGCAGGCCGGCAATGTCGACCTCGCCGGCGTGCCGTCCAAAGTTTTCTTTGAGTCGCTGCTGGAGCTGGCCGTCGAGGGTTACTTCAGCGATCCGGTCTATGGCGGCAACAAGGACATGGTGGCATGGAGAATGATCGGCTTCCCGGGCGCGTATGCTTCTTACTACGATCTGGTTGACCAGCATGGCATCGAATACCGGCGTGAACCGATGAGCCTCGCGGAAAACGGTGGAGGAAGAATCCACATCCATCCAAACATCCCGGCGCGCGTCCCGACAGAGAGCAAAAAAGGAGGGAAGTAGCCATGGCAACCAGACTTCCTGAAGTGGATGCGGTCTTGCTAGGCGTCGGTCTCGTCGGCACCATACTCGGTCGCGAGCTCACGCGTGCAGGCTTGAAAGTGGTGGGTCTGGAGCGCGGCGAACCTCGCTTTACAGTGCCGGATTTCCAGAGCCCGCAAATTCATGACGAACTACGATTCTCGGTCCGCAAGGCACTGATGCAGGACGCCAGCAAGGAGACGCTCACCTTCCGCAATAACAGTAATCAGGTAGCGTTGCCGTTACGTCGCTTCCAGGGATTCTTGCCGGGCACAGGCCTGGGTGGTTCGGCCGTGCACTGGAACGGCCAGTCATTCCGGTTCATCGATTATGACTTCAGGATGCACTCGCTAACCGTTCAACGGTACGGTAAAAATTTCATCCCTCCTGACGTCATCGTCCAGGACTGGGGTGTCAACGCCGCTGAGCTCGAACCGTATGCCGACCGCTTCGAGTATTTGCTCGGTGTCAGCGGCAAGGCAGGCAACATCAAGGGCGAGAAGATCGAAGGCGGAAATATTTTCGAGGATCCGCGTGCGCGCGAATATCCGACACCGCCGATGAAAGAGCCTTACGGGTCCGCCATCTTCCGCAAGGCGGCGGCGAACCTCGGCTACCATCCGTTCCCGCAGCCCTCTTCCAACCTGAGCCAGCCCTATACGAATCCGGAAGGCATGACGCTCTATACCTGCATGTTCTGCGGATTCTGCGAACGTTATGGCTGTGAACATTACGCCAAGTCGTCGCCACAGACGGTATTGTTGCCGGTTCTTTTGAAAGACAAGAACTTCACCTTGCGCACACAGGCGCAGGTGCTGCGCGTTAATCTCGAC
Source organism: Burkholderia sp. (assembly GCA_028292565.1). The sequence continues at coordinate 2,501 of JAQGMD010000397.1, forward strand.
AAGAGCAAAAAAATGGCGAGGAGCGTTACCTATGTGGATTCGATGGGCCGTGAATTCGAGCAGCCGGCCAAGCTGGTAATCGTCTGCACCTATGCTTTCAATAACGTACGCATGATGCTGTTGTCGGGCATCGGCAAGCCCTATGATCCGAAGACCACCAAGGGCGTGGTCGGACGCGGCTACGCGTATCAGACACAAAGCGCGGTGCAGGTCTTCTACGACCAGAAAACCAATATCAATCCGTTCATGCGCTCAGGCGCGAATGGAACGCTGATTGCCGACTTCGTTGGCGACAACTACGATCGCGGCCCGCTCGGATTCATCGGCGGCGCCTACATTGGCGAGATCATGACGAACGGCCGGCCGATCGAATTCCACCCCACTCCGCCGGGCACACCCTCCTGGGGTTCCGAATGGAAGAAGGCGGTGGTGCGGCATTACAACCATACCTCGGTGTGCCTGCTCTCCGGCAGTTCGGTGGCCACTACCCATAACTACCTGGACCTGGATCCGACGTACAAGGATGCATGGGGCCTGCCGCTGTTGCGCATGACCTTCGATTTCCCCGAAAACGACCTGAAGATGTCCGAGTACTGCACGGCGAAAGCGATGGAGATTGGCAAGAGCATGGGCGGCGTTCAAATTGCCGGCGGGCCGCGCAAGCGCCCGTATACCACCACCCAATATCAGAGCACGCACAATACGGGCGGCGCAGTGATGGGCACCGACCCTTCCACCAGCGCGGTGAATCGCTATCTGCAGAGCTGGGATGTGCCCAATGTATTCGTGATAGGCGCGTCCGCTTTCCCGCAGAACAGCGCGTACAACCCGACCATCACCGTCGGCGCGCTCGCATATTGGTCGGCGGAGGCGATCCTGGGCCGCTATCTGAAATCTCCTGGACCGTTGGTGCGCATATGAGACATACCACCCTGATCGTCGCGGGCCTGTCTGTCACGGCCGCTCTATCGATTCCCGCGCACGCGCAAGCCCCGGCGCCCGACCCGGCTTTAGGGCAGCAGATCGCCACCAGCGGTGCGCCCAACGTAGCCGCATGTGCCAGTTGCCATGGCGCGCGAGGCGAGGGGAATGAGGCTTCCAACTTTCCTCGCATCGCCGGCCAGGGCTCGATCTATCTGGCCCGACAGCTGACCGCCTATGCAAGCGGCGCGCGCAATAATCCGATCATGTCGCCGATTGCGAAAGCGATGTCACCACCCCAGATCGCCGCGGTCGCCGCGTATTACTCGGCACTCGAAGCGCCGTCACCGCAGAAGCCGGCTGCCCGGACAGCGGACAAGGTCATTCAACGCGGACGGCAACTGGCGAACATAGGTGATGAATCGATAGGTGTACAAGGTTGCGCCAATTGCCATGGTCCCGGTGGCGTAGGTGAGCCGCCCAGCAATCCCTACCTGGCCAGCCAGTACAGCGGATACCTGACCACCACCCTCGGCGAATGGAAAAGCGGTGCGCGCAAATCAGATTTGAGTCAGATGATGAATGTAGTCAGCAAGCGCTTGTCGGATGCGGATATCGCTGCGCTGAGCGCGTACTACGCTGCGCAGCCGGCTCCGCCGCCTGCTGCGAAGCGGGAGAATGTCGCTGCGCGGCCTGCGGCGCCGAAGTAGGAGGTGCCTGATCGCGTAGGTCGCAGGGCGGAAAAGCGAAGCGCCTTCCGCTGAATGAAGGTGCTTCGTTAGCTTGAAGCGACATGCGGGGGAAGGAACTTTAATCCACCTCGAACCCACCCGCTTTCCTCACATCGCGCGACTGCTGCGACCCCAGCAGTTGCACCAACTTGCGAGCAACCTCCGGCTGCGCCGCCTTGCTGCACACAGCGGCCGTATAAACCGTCGCCAGCTCAAACTCCTTCGGCAACGCCCCCACCAACCTGACCCCGCCCGTATAAAGTATCTCGGTAACCTGCGTACACCCAATCAACCCCGGCTCGTTCGCCTGCGCCATATTTAGCATCGCCGTCGCGCCATTAGGAAACGCGCGCAGATTCTTCTCCACATCGCCATAGATCCCAAGCTGCTTCAGCACATTGACAAAGTGTATCCCCGCAGTCGCCTTTTCCGGGTCCGGAAAGTAAATGCCGCGCGCTTCGAGCAAAGCAGCCTTCAACCCAGCGGCCGTCGACACATCCGGCAGCGATTCGCCAACACGCACGGCGACTCCCGTCTTCACTCGCCCGAGCGATGTATTACTTCCGGCAACCGCATGTCCGCTCTTGATCAGGCCGTCGATCAACGCCTCGGTCAATATCAACACGTCACAAGGTTCGCCGGCAAGCAGCTTGTCCTTCATAAGTCCCACCGCGCCGAAGGCCCCCTTCAACTCCGCTCCGGTTTCCGCCGCAAACGCGGGCCACAACGACTTAACGACGCCTTGCGCGGCGCCGCCGCTCAGAATATGCAATTCCATGTAACTCCTTTTTAGTCGGCAATGAGCGCCATAATGCGCTCCGCCGTGATTGGTAATTCGCGCACACGCACGCCGAGCACATCAAACACCGCATTGCCGATCGCCGCGGCAGTAGGTCCGAGCGAGCACTCGCCGGCACCGACCGACGGCTGGTCGGATGGAATGATGATGACGTCTACCTCGGGTACTTCGGAGAAGCGCAGGATCGGATAGCTTTCCCAGCTGTCGCTGGTGATGCGTTCGTGATCGAAGCGCACCGCTTCTTTCAGCGCCCAGCTGGTGGCCTGGATCGCGCCGCCTTCAATCTGGTTGATCACACCGTCCGGGTTGATGACGAGACCGACATCAACCGCAATGGTCAGGCGCGTAACCGTGACTTCCTCTTCCACCATAATATCGGCAACCACTGCGCAATATGCGCCGGTATTCTTGTAGCGCGCAAACCCGACGCCCCACCCTGCTCCCTCTCGTCCGGGTGACTTGCGCCAGCCGGATCTCGCGACTGCTGTTTCGATCACAGCCCGCGCGCGCGGATCGGTCGAATAGGCGAGCCGGAAGGCAATCGGGTCCTGGCCGATTTCGTGCGCCAGTTCATCCATGAAAGATTCGACGGCAAACACATTTGCCAACGCACCCAGCGCGCGCATGGCGGAGGTGCGTATCGGTGTGCTTAATACGCGATGATTGACGACGTGCCAGGCCGGAAAATCATACGAAGGCACTGCATTGCGTTCGGATCCGCCGCCGGCCATCAGAGGCGCATTGATCGGAGCTGGCGGCGCAAACGGCTTTTCCAGATGCCAGCTGCCGAGCAGCGCAGGCGTAGCCGCGCGGCCAGGCCGGCCGCTGTGGCCATTGCTCCAGACACTGTGGCGCCAGCCGATCAACTTCCCTTCCGCATCGAGGTCGGCTTCCATGTCGACCGCCATCGCCGGCGCGAAAGGCGCAGCAGTCAGCTCATCGGCGCGCGACCAGCGTACACGCACCACACGTCCGGGAGTAGCGCGTGCCGCCCATGCGGCATCGAACGCGACGTCGTCAGCACCATTGTGGCCGTAGCATCCTGCGCCCTCCACATGCTGGACAATGATGTCGCTTTCACTCATCGCAAACGCCAGCGCCAGGTCCTTGCGCAGGTTGTAGATGCCCTGGCTATGGCACCAGACCTTCAGGTCGGCGCCATCGAACTGCGCGAGCGCACAACACGGCCCGATCGATGCGTGAGCGATAAACGGTTTCGCATAACCGGCCTTGATCGTGCGCGCCACAGTGCGCTGTACACCCGGCCGGGTATCGACAACTTTAGTATCGACCGGCTGGCCCTTGAGCCAACCGGCTGTATTTTGCGCATCCGGCATCGCCGGAGCCGAATCAGGCATTCGCCATTGGGCGCATGATGCGATCGCGGCAGCCGCCTTATCCGCATCGCGCTGCGATTCAGCCAGCACAGCCAGCAGCGAACCGTCGCGCACCATCCGTGCCCCATCGGGAAGGCTGGGCAAATCGCGCAACGACACCAGCTTTGCGTTGAAGGATGGCGGACGCACCATGCTCGCATACAGCATGCCGGGGAATTCCAGGTCATGGATGAAGCGCGGCCGTCCAAACACCTTGTCCGGAAGGTCGACTCGCGGCACCGGCTGGCCAACTACGCGGTAATCAGCGGGATGCTTGCTGTGCACACTGCCCGTGGCTTCACAATCGAGCAGGCGGTCATCGGCAAGCTGCCAGTAACTGGTGGCGCGGCCGTTCTTCCCGAGCATATTTCCGTTCTCGATGCGCAAGCCGCTCACCGGCGTGTCGAGCACTGAAGCCGCCGCGTCCATATAAATCTGGCGCGCCTCGGCGCATGCCTGGCGCAATGCGGCGCCCGACTCCTGCACCGAGAGGCTGCCCGAGGTGACTGCCTCATTCGGACTGGCGGCAGTGGTTGCTGCGATCATCCTGACCTGCTCGACGCGCACGTCAAGTTCCTCCGCGACGATCTGCGCCAGGGCGGTCAGGATGCCCTGGCCGAGTTCGACTTTCCCGGAAAACACTTTGACGTACCCGCTGCCGGAGAACTGCAGCCATTGGTTGAGTCGCCGATTGACATGCAGGCTGCCGGGTAACGGGACCTTCTGCTCGCCGTCAGCCGACTGCGTCGCGATGACATATGCCATGTTCATTTCGCGCCAACCTTCAGAGGGACTTTTTCAGATGCGCGCAGCACTGCTCGCACCACCCTGTTGTGCGTGCCGCAACGGCAAAGGTTACGCTCCAGCGCCTGACGCACCTGGGTCGCATCAGGATGCGGGCAGCGCTTCAACAAACCGGCTGCGCCGATCAGCATGCCGGACGTACAGTATCCGCATTGCGCCGCCTGATTTTCGATGAACGCCGTTTGCAGCGCGTGTGGATGTTCTTCAGTGCCCAGGCCTTCGACAGTTGTCACTGCTTTGCCGGCTGCCGCCCATAGCGGTGTATCGCAGGAAGCGACCGCAACGCCGTCGATCAACACAAAACAGGCGCCGCAGTGACCGCTGCCGCAGCCGAAGCGCGTGCCTTTCAGCTTGAGGGTGTCACGCAGGACATCGAGCAGGCGCACGCTGTCCTCAATGTCGACTTCATGCCGTATGCCATTAACGTTTAAAACGGTAGTCATGATGCTTACTGATCCGGTTTAGCACCAGAGACCTTCACGATATGCGCCCACTTGGCGATGTCGTCATTCATGAAACTGGTGAATTCGGCTGGCGTCATCTTCATCGCGGTCGCGCCCTTCTTCGCCCCTGACTGGACCACTTCCGGGTCCGACGCGATTTTGCCGATTTCCGCATTGAGGCGGCTGACGATAGCAGGTGGTGTATTCTTCGGCGCCATCATGCCAAGCCAGATCACCGCCTCATATCCCGGCACGCCGGCTTCGGAGATGGTCGGCAAGTCCGGCATTACCTCCGAACGTTTCTTGCCCGTGGTGCCAATTGCTTTCACCTTGCCCTGGCGGATGAACTCGGTCATGGTCGGCACCGCATCGAACATCATGTCGACCTGGCCGCCAAGCACGTCGGTGCGCGCGCCGGAGCTGCCCTTGTACGGTACGTGCAGGATCGATACACCGGCCATGGACTTGAACAGTTCGCCGGCCATGTGGTACGGCGTGCCCGGTCCGGAGGAAGCGTAGCTAAGTAACTCAGGTTTCGCTTTGGCCTGCGCGAGCAGGTCTTTCAGGCTGTTGACCGCGAGGCCGGGCCTGGTAACCAGTACCAGGTCCGAATAATTGATCGGCGCGATTGGTGCGAAGTCGCGCATCAGGTTAAACGGCTTGGTAGAGAACAACGATTCGTTGACGGTGTGCGTGTTCGACATCATCAGAAGCGTGTAGCCGTCGGGCGCACTTTTCGCGACCGCGTCGGTGCCGATGATGGACCCGCCGCCTGGCCGGTTGTCGATGACGAAGCTCTGCTTCATCGAGTCCTGCAAGCGCTGCGCAACGAAGCGCGCATACACATCGGCCGGACCGCCCGCGGCGAACGGCACGATGATCCTGACCGGCTTGCTGGGGTAATCCTGAGCCGCTGTTACGCCGGCCGACAAGGCCATGGTGGCGCCGATAGTAATAGCGGTAAAGATGCGCGGCAAAGAGTATGTCTTTTTGTTCATTTTCGTCTCCGGAACTCTTGGATTGTTATTAGATTACGCCGAAAAAAAACGGCCGCTGAAACGGCCGTTTTTTATTAATCGATACGGTTGGTGAGCGTTCCGAGCTTGTCGATACTGATCTTCATCTCATCGCCGGACTTCAGGAATTTCGGCGGGTTGAATCCGATTCCGACACCTGCCGGCGTGCCAGTGGCAATCACATCGCCCGGCTTCAATTCCATAGCAGCGGAAATGGTTTCGATAATGGTCGGGATATCGAAAATCAGGTCGCTGGTGTTGGCATCCTGGCGTAGCTCGCCGTTGATCCAGCATTTCACGTTCAGGTTGGCCGCATCACCCACTTCATCTGCAGTGACGATGAACGGGCCCATCGGGCAGAACGTGTCCATCGATTTGCCGAGGAACCATTGGCGATGCTTTTGCTGCAGGTCGCGCGCAGTTACGTCGTTGACGATGGTGTACCCCCACACATGCTTGAGCGCGTCCGCCTTGCTGATGCCGCGGCCCGGCTTGCCGATCACGATAGCCAGTTCGGCTTCGTAGTCGAGCTGCGAGGTGACGTTCGAAAACGCGAGAACTGTGTCGTTGTCGGCAACGACAGTCTGGGGTGCCTTGGTGAATACGACCGGCGCTGCAGGCGCGATTTCGCCCTTGGTGGCCGAAGTATCGAAGCCGGACTGGCTGAACTCTTTCGCGTGTTCATGATAGTTCTTGCCGACGCAGAAAATGTTCCTGCGCGGTGTCGGGATCGGCGCAAGCACCTTGTTACCCGCGATTGGTTTCCATGTGCCGCCTTGTGCGGCGTCCTTGGGAAGAGCAGTCGCGCGCGCAATGAAGTCGGTCATGTCACCGCTGAAGCCGGGAACCAGGTCCGCTGCTTCGCGATAGTTCTTTCCGTCGTCAGAAACAATAACGACCGTCGCACGACCGTTGATATCTAAGGTGCCAAAGCGCATCCATCTCTCCTAAGCGAGTCAATTGGTTTCAATTGGTTTTACCTATAACCAATATGCGCCCAAATTATCATGCTCGCATTCGCCTGTCAATCCGACATACCCGCATTTCGCTATAAAACCATTGAACCAATTCGCACCAATCATTTACACTACCACCAGACTTCCATCGATAACAGGCATCCCTTACTTCTCATATACGACCCATGTCCACTCCGCCCGATCCGGTTTTCATGTTGAAAGAAACGATGCTTGCCAACTTGCGCAACGGACGGTGGCGCGCCGGCGAACGGCTTCCGCCGGAGCGCCAGTTGAGTGAATCGTATGGCATCGGCAGGTCTACAGTGCGGCGCGTATTGAGCCAGATGAAGGAGATCGGCCTGATCGAACAGACTGTCGGCAGCGGCACCTTTGTCACCAGCGATTTCCAGGACAAGCTGCCGGCGCAGCGCGCTAACGATGTGCAAAACGTCAGTCCGGCCGAATTGATGGAAGCCCGCATGGTGTTTGAACCGACCCTGATCGACATGGTGGTACGTAACGGCACTGCGTCCGACTTCGCCGACATGGAAGAATGCTGCAGGCAGGCGGAGCTGGCGGCAACGCTCGAGCAATTCGAATACTGGGACGGCGCGTTCCATCAGCGCGTGGCCAATGCGACGCACAACAGCTTCGTGATCAGCGTGTTTGAACTGATGAACAAAGTGCGCGAATGCTCCGAGTGGGGCGTACTGAAAAAGAAGAGCGTCACACATGAACGCCGGCGTGCTTACCAGGCCGAGCATCGCGCTTTGGTCAACGCGCTGAAGCACAGGGATGCGGAGGCGGCGAAGCAGGCGACGCTGGCGCATCTGGTACACGTGCGGCGGAATTTGTTCGACTACTGATCACACCGCGTTGGCCGGGGACCCTCCCCTTGAAGGCCCTTGAAGGGGAGGGAACATGTACCACCGCAGCGTGCTTCCCGACGTTTACTCCACCTTCCCGATCTTCTGCACGATGTCCTTCATCCTCTTCGCATCATTCGCCACATAGCTGGTGAATTCAGGTGTATCCATATAAAGGATCGGGCTGCCGGCGGAGGAAATCGTCTGGCGAACGGCCGGGTCCTCGGCTGCCTTGCGCGCAGCAGCGCGCAGTTTGGCGACGATCTCATCAGGCGTGCTCGCCGGGACGAACAAACCGGACCATTGGGCATACTCGACGTTGTAGCCAAGCTGCTTAAGGCTCGGCACCTCCGGGAGGGCGGCCAACGGAGTGGTTCCCCAGTGAGCCAACGCACGCAATTTTCCAGCCTTGATATGTTGAACCACACTGGCAGGCCCGGTTGAAATCGAATCCACCTGCCCGCTCAGCAAGCCCATCACCGCCGGTCCCGCGCCGGTATAAGGCACGTGGAGTATCCGCACGTTGGCGTTCGCCTTGAGCATCTCCATCGGCACGTGCATGGTGCCGTAGTTGCCCGACGAGCTGAAGCTGTATGCACCCGGCTTCGCACGCGCAGCTTCGATAAATTCCCTGGCTGTCTTCCACGGGCTGTCGGCACGGACCACCAATACGGTCGGATCGGCGGTAAAGCGCGCGATCGGTTTCAGCTGCGCCATTTGAAACAGCGGTGTACGGCCGGTAATCTTGTCCGCCTCGGGAATCGTGGTCAGGTTGGACAGCGACATCAGCAACGTGTAGCCATCCGGCTGCGACTTGGCGGCGTATCCGGTGCCGATTGCGCCGCCCGCACCACCTTTGTTTTCCACGATGATGGTTTGCTTGAGTTCGCGCGACATCGCCTGCGCTACCGGACGGGCCACCGTGTCGGCCACACCACCCGGCGGGAATGGAACAACCAGGGTGATGGTCTTTGACGGGTATGCGTCATCCGCATGCACCAGGGCAGGAAACGCCGAACCAACCACGCCGGCAAGAAAGATGCAGCTTTGGATAACAGATTTTTTCATGGCCATTTCTTAGTCTCGGTGAAAAAAGCCATCCATTCAGGATCAGCCGTCTGGACGCTGGATGGCATTGGTTCTAATTGGTTCGACGAAAGTCCAAACGGTACCAATATAGTAGTCGGCGATTGGATTGTCAACGAAAGTGTCCGGTCAGCATGAGCAGTAGTGGTTGCTCGGCGCAACGCACGTTTGATCCATCTCAAACACCGAAATGCTGAGGTACCTGGCGCGTGGGCGCACGCCTATAACTATGGACAGCCTCCGCTTTTTCATCTGCGTGGAAAGGAGTTCTCATGGACAAGTACAAGCGCCGCATCTTCCTGCGCTCGATCACAGGTGCCGCCGTGGCGACGGCAGCCGGGATACCACTATCGCTTTTCGGCGCAGTGCAAAAGGTCGATCCGAAAGACCCGCAGGCGGTGAGCCTCGGCTACACCGAGGACACCACCAAGGTCGACAAAAAGAAATTCCCGAAGCATGACGCTACGCAGAGATGCGACAACTGCCAGTTCTACACCACGGCCCAGCAACAGGGTGATATGGCGCCATGCACGATATTCGGCGGCAAAGCGGTAGCAGCGAAGGGCTGGTGCAGCGCCTGGGCCAAGAAGACGGGTTAGCACCGGGGCGCCCTCCGGCCGGGAAGTTCGCTACACGTTATAGTAGCGAGCAACACTTCCTGCCCGGACCGCCTATATGCACATACTGGATCCTGCCCAAACCGCACTGGCCCTGCCGTATGCAAAACTCGTTGCCGCAGTCGAGCAGGCTGCGCTGCAACTCATGAACGGCGAGATCAATGCACCCGAGCGACTGGTCGTTCCGATCGATGCTTCCAGCGTGTTGCTCTGCATGCCGGCGATCGGGCCCGACATTAGCTCTACCAAATTGATCACTGTGCATGGCAACAACGCGCAACATGCGTTGCCCGCCATCCAGGGTGAAGTGATCGTCATGGATACCGCAACCGGCCGGCGTCTGGCGATCCTGGATGGTCCGACCGTAACGGCCAGGCGTACCGCCGCAGTCACCCTGCTCGGCATACAAAAGCTGGCGCCAGCCAAACCATCGTCTGCGCTGCTGATCGGCACCGGGGTTCAGGCAAGCGCGCACGCGGATGCGCTGGCCGAATTTTTCGGCATCGCCGATTTCCGCATCGCCAGCCGCAACGCCGCCCATGCTCAAGCGTTTTGCGACGCATTGTCGAAGCGTCACCCGCGAGTAGTCGCCGCCCCCATTTCGATGACCGAGCTGGCGGCGCAATGCCCCGACATCGACCTGATCATTGCACTGACCACGGCCAGGACAGCGGTGATCCCCGCCCGCCTCAGTCCCAATACACTGGCGATCGGCGTAGGCGCATTCAAACCCGACATGGTCGAATTCCCGGCCGGGTTGTTGCATGCACGGCCCATCGTCGTTGACCATCTGCCCGGCGCACAACATGAGGCGGGTGACCTGCTGCAGGCACGCATAGACTGGAGCCGCGTGCGCGATATTTCCGACGTTGTCGCCAATGGCATCGAGCGTGGGGAACTGCTCCCGGTCCTGAAAACCGTCGGCCATGCGGCGTGGGATTTGGCGGCAGCCAGAGTTGCCGTGCAGTCGATGTCCTGATCCTGACTGGCCCGCATTTTGCGTGCAACCTCCGTCTGTATTTCTTCCAGAGACGGGCGGCAACATGGCTAAGACGGTCGGCGACTTTTTGTTAAATCGTTTGGGCGAGTGGAACATCCAACGCATCTACGGTTATCCGGGCGACGGGATCAATGGCATCATGGCCGCCTTCCCACGGCAGGACAAAATCGAATTCATTCAGACCGCGCATGAAGAACTCGCGGCATTCAATGCGTGCGCGCATGCAAAATTTACCGATGAGGTCGGCGCCTGTCTCGCTACCTCGGGGCCGGGAGCGATCCATTTGCTCAATGGCTTGTACGATGCGAAACTCGATCACCAGCCCGTCGTGGCCATTGTTGGTCAGCAACAGCGTACCGCGCTCGGCGGCGACTATCAGCAGGAAGTGGATCTGCTGTCGCTGTTCAAGGATGTCGCGCATGAATACGTACAGATGCTCACAACGCCCGAGCAAGCGCGTCACCTGATCGATCGTGCTATCCGCATTGCGAAGGAGCGCCGCACCGTCACCTGCCTGATCATTCCCAACGACGTGCAGGAACTGGAAGCGGTCGAGGTGCCGCCACGCGAACACGGCACCGTGCACTCCGGCATAGGCACGGTCGGGCATAGCGTGATTCCGACGCCGGCCGCGATGCAGCAGGCCGCGGAAATACTCAACAGCGGCAAAAAGGTTGCGGTCCTCGCCGGCGCCGGCGCGCTGCATGCCACCGAGGAGTTGCTCGATATCGCCGACATACTTGGAGCGGGCATCGCCAAAGCGCTGCTCGGCAAAGCCGCGGTGCCGGATGACTTCGCGTTTGTTACCGGTTCGATCGGCATCATCGGCACCAAACCCAGCTTCGACATGATGAATGAGTGCGACACGCTGCTGATGGTCGGGTCGAGTTTCCCCTATTCCGAATTCCTTCCGCCGGAAGGGCAAGCGCGCGGCGTGCAAATCGACATCGACGCCAGGATGCTCAGCCTACGCTACCCGATGGAATGCAACCTGGTCGGCAATGCACGGGATACCTTGCGGGCTCTGAAGCCACTGCTCGACCGCAAAGCAAATCGTAGCTGGCTCCATCGGATCGAGCAGAACGTGCAGCACTGGTGGAAGGTCGTTGAACGCCGCGCGATGGACAAGGCCCATCCCATCAATCCACAGCGGCCGTTCTGGGAATTGTCGAAACGCCTGCCCGACCACTGCATCATCACCTGCGACTCCGGATCGGCGGCGAGCTGGTATGCGCTCGACCTCAAAGTCCGGCGCGGCATGAAGGCTTCACTGTCCGGCGGACTGGCCACCATGGGAAGCGGCGTACCCTATGCCATCGCAGCCAAATACGCGCATCCGAAACGCCATGTAATTGCACTGGTCGGCGACGGTGCGATGCAAATGAGTGGCATCAATGCCTTGATATCGATAGCAAAAAGCTGGCGCGACTGGGGCAACCCGAAGCTGATGGTCATGGTCGTCAACAATCGGGACCTCAACTTCGTCACCTGGGAGCAGCGCGGATCAGGCGATCCGAAATTTGAAGCGTCGCAGCAACTAGCGGATTTTCGCTATGCCGATTACGCTCGCATGCTCGGGCTGCACGGCATACGCGTCGAACGCGAGGAAGACGTCAGCGCCGCCCTGGACGAAGCGCTTGCCGCCGATCGGCCGTGCGTGCTCGAGATGGTGACCGACCCGCACGTCCCACCGTTGCCGCCGCACATAACAAGGGCGCAGGCGAAATCGTATTACGAGGCGATCGAAAAAGGCGATCCGGACGCCGAAGCGATCCGGAAGGCCATGCCGAAACAGGCGTCCGGGAGCTAAGGACTTCAAACCAGTCCCTGATCCTCGAGCTCCTTCTTCACATACGCATAAAACACCGGCGCCGCGACCACACCCGGGATACCGAAGATCGCCTCCATGATCAGCATGGCGATCAACAGTTCCCAGGCGCGGGCATTGATGTGCAAACCGATGATTTTTGCGTTCAGAAAATATTCGAGCTTATGGATGACGACGAGGAACCCGAGCGACGCAGCCGCGATGGATAACGAATGCGACATGCTGACGATCACAATCACCGTATTGGAAATCAGGTTGCCGATCACCGGCAGCAATCCCGCGAAAAACGTGATCGCGATCATGGTCTTGGACAGCGGCAGGTGTATTCCGGCCAGCGGCAGAACGATCATCAGATAAATGCCGGTAAGAACGGCATTGATAGCGGCAATTCGCACCTGCGCGAATACGATCCGCTGAAATGCATCATGCAAATTGATCATACGCGTGTGCAAGGCAGCCGCGAGCGGCCGGTAGTTCGGCGGCGTGGTGGCATCGTACAGCGCCACCATCCCGCCGATCACCATCCCGATCAGCAGATGGACGATGGTGCGCCCGGCCTCCGTCCCGATCGACTTGGCCTGCTCCGCATGTCCGCGCAGCCAGGACGTGATCATCTCCCTGATTGCATATGCGCTTTCGGGCACATGCTCCTTCAGCCAGGGCGGCATCTGTTCCCGCGACTCCTCAATGATGTCCGCCATCTTTTGCAGCAACATCTGGATACTGCCGACATCGCTCTGGAAGAAGACAACCGTTCCCCACGCCGCAGCCGACAGCAGCACAACGATCAGGACACTCAGTATCGCGACTGCAATCATTCGCGCACGCTGGCTGTCGAGGTTCTTGCCCAGCACCGGCGCGAGCATATGCACCAGCGAAAACACCAACAGGCCGGATAACAACGCGGCCAGCAAGCCTCTGTGCAGCACGATGAGCAGAGATGCAGCGGCAAGAATGTACGACGCAATGACGACTGTTTTGTATCGGTAGGGTTCAGGCATGGTGGTGATGTGCGTTGGAGGTCATGGACTATACGACAGTTGACACCTTCTCGATATCGGTGCCGCACGGATACCAGGAGATTATTGTAACGATAGATGCAACGGAACGTTCCACGCGGAACAAGTGGATGAGTTTGCCCGCTTTGACCATCATCAAGCATCGTTACACCAAACCTCGCATGATGGGTTGACGGAGCGACCGCCGTCGCGCGCCGCCACCCTTTGTCTTTTGCGTCGAGGTGTCTGCATGCTCGACAACCTTCTCGGCTACATCAGGACCTACAGGGAGCTCGCCTTTCTCTTCACCAGCATTGTGGGTGTGTTTGTCAGTGTCGTGGGCGGCGTGTTCTTTGTCCGCGACTACTTTGCTACCAAGGCTGACGTAGCAACGCTCAAATGCCAGGCAGAAAGCAGCATCGCGATCATAGATAGCCGCATCAACACCGATCACCTCACACAACAACTCATCTCCCTGAAAAAGGAGATCGCCGATGGGCTGAACAGGCTCAAGGCGGCGAAGCTTGACGGCACTAATAACGAGTACTTGATTTCCCTGGACCTCGAGTTGGAAAACCTGAGGAAAAGGCTCGACCGTGAAGATGCAATCCGGGTTGTCGCAGCCGAAAGGCTCAAGCCCGGTGTATGCGAAGCGTCGGCGCGGCAAAAATGAGAACGCCCCCTGCGCTATCGGTGTTCTTTGCGCTGGCTTCAGGTGTATCCCACGGCATAGAGCTTCCTCTCGGTTTTACGGAGGCGCCTGCATGCACGCCCGCACAACCGCTAACCAAGAAGAAGGCGACGCAAGAAGTATCGCTGACGGCGATAGTGGAGGGAGAGAATACGGAGGAACCCGCGAACGTGGAGCAGATGCAGGCATGTGCGAATGCGGCCGCGAAAAAAGTCGGCCTGCGGTTGATCGCGGCAAGGCCAGTGGAAGGCAACCCGCTCTTTAAACAGATTTTTCTTCAGTGTGTGGATGAGAATCAGATTCCGGTAAACGTGTACTTCGTTGCCATGAAATCAGAAGACAAGTGCGGCGCCGAGGAGAAAAAAGCCCGTTGATACGCGCATGCTCCCCTCACGAGGCGGCTTGTCGCGGAGCGTGTGCCTGAAACGCCATCCCCACCCCACCCCGCCCACTTCCTATAAACTCTGACCCGTCCATCTAAACAAGGAAAA
>JAQGMD010000295.1 GCA_028292565.1 Burkholderia sp.
CAGAAATAAGCCGAGAAAGGCGGAGCCCGCGGTGACGGCCTAGTAAAGAAGCAGACTTCACTATAGGCAATAATTGCCTTTGAGCCTGAACGTCAGATTTTGGCCGCTTTATGCCCAACAGACTTTACATAGAGAGTGCTAACTGTTGTCGCAGCAGACTTAGAGAGTTATAAGGGGCGACTTTCAATAGACTTTATTGCTACGCGGTGCCAGACCCCGACATCACAAAGTTACCTCGACATCGTGTGAAACAATGCGCAGCCATGAGCCATACAAGCGAGGCGAATGGCGCGGGCGGATGTAGTAGAAACGGCTGCGCTCCGTGATGTAGCGCATTGGGTCGTGGCTTACATCCAATAAATTTTTTAAGAGCGTTCAAAAAACCTGGTAAGAGTTCGCAGGTCGAGTACACCCCTTGCATAGCAGGAGTTGCGCCTCCGCGCTGACTCCTGCATACGCGCGCCGGCCTCCTAATGCCAGAGCATCCAGGATCAGCTGCGACGTTTCCGCCGGCGCATCCCAGTGGCGGAAATAGCCGCACTGCTCGAACCAATGCAGCCGTGCGTCCAGAAAGAGTTCCAGTGCCCGCTTCGCCTGGCTTCGAAAGCACACGCGGTCCTGACGTCCCAGCCAATGATCAGCGGATGGGGATGCCAGGACTGCCACCTACCGCCCAGCCCATGAACCAGAAGCAAGGGCTTTCCGGCGCCGCACCTGACGTAGTTCATGATTAGTTTTCCAGTGTGAGCGCAACCATGGTCCAGCCATCGATGACCACGTCCCTATTTTCATGGCCGAAGATCTTCGCGTTTCACTGCGTCCCTCATCCGAACGGAACCAGACGCATCAAAGGAAAAGGCCAGCTGGAGCCGGCCTTATGAGTTGATGAAAATTAACTAATTGCAAGTATACAGAACTCAATTTTGGCGATAAAAGTCCTCCTGATTGCTTCATAACTTGGAAATAACATTCTCAACTGCATAATTAAGAGCTGACGCAGGCATGGAAAGTTCCACATCTGTCATCTTTTTTCAAAAAGCATACCCGCGCAGCGAAGGATAAGACCAGCAATGCGATCCATTGCCTTGCGCTCCAGCATGCGCGGCGAATCTCCGGCGATCAGAGCCCGCGCAGTAATAGGTCGTTCATTTTGGAGGTCGTAGCGGGATGCGATGCCAGGCACCCCGACGCGGCAGTGGGAGCACTGCTAGCGGCGGGCAACACGTTCGCGAGCAGAAAGTAGTATCAGGCTCTCTGCAGTGCGCCCGCTACGGCCAGCAAAAATGATAACTTATTCCTGCGCGGGTCCTTAGTGAGGGGCCAGGATTGCCAGCAACGCCGTTCGGTTGGCCCGAATCTATTCCTCGGCCGCCCTACCGGTGTCGACGGCTCCAATTTTGGCAACCAGCAAACGGTCGATCCGGTTGCGGTCCATGTCTGCCACTTCAAAGCGGTGCCCTTCCCACTCGAAATGCTCGGATATCGTCGGAACATGTCCCAGCCATGTCATCACGAACCCCGCCAGCGTACGGTAGTTACCCGATGCTTCTTCGGGAAAGCGAACGTTGCTCTCTAACGCTTCCCGGAAACGATCGAGGGACATGCCGGCATCCAGGGACCAGGATCCGTCTTCACGACGGATCGCGTCGTCCTGTCGATTCTCGTCGACAACCGACACGTCACCGACCAGCTCGCCCATCACGTCGCTCAAGGTCACCATGCCCCCGATCTCACCATACTCATCGACGATTAACGCAAGTTCGGCGCGATTCTTCTTGAGCGTCTCCAACAGTTTCATGGCGCTGATTGATTCGGGCACGAATAGCGCCGGCTTGACCGCGGCGGCAATATCGATCGGCTTACCGCGGATCGTTTGCTCAAACAAGTCGCCAGCATGAATCACGCCAAGCAAATTGGAAAAGTCGCCCTTGCAAACCGGGAAGCGGTTGTAGGGGCTCTCCGCGATCTTCATCAGGTTCACATCGAGCGGGTCGTCCAGGTAGATGTAATGAATATCCGTGCGCGGCGTCATCAGTGCGGCTACCGACTGGTCGTCGAGGCGCAGCGCGCGGGTAACGATGTCGTGCTCGGTCTTTTCAAAGACACCCGCATCGGTACTTTCCCTCAGCATGCCGGCGATTTCTTCTTCCGTGATGACGTCCTCTTTGTTCTTATTCAGGCCGAGGATCCGCAACAGGAAATCGGTTGCCATCGTCAACAGTTTGACGAACGGCGCCATCAACCGTGACAGGAGGTGCATCGGCTGCGCAACTACAGCGGCGATGGCCTCTGGATACTGCATCGCGATACGCTTCGGCACCAGTTCGCCGAGGATGATGGACGCAAAGGTGATCCCGATCACCACGATGCCAAGCGCGATTTCACGCGAATATTCGCCGACAACGGAAAGCAGCGCCAATTCAGGCGCCAGTTTGGCGACAAGTGACGCCTCACCGAATGCGCCATTGAAAATGCCGATCAGCGTAATGCCGACCTGCACAGTGGAGAGAAACCGACTCGGGTCCTCGGCGAGTTCCAGCGCTTTGCTCGCGCCCCGGCTGCCGTCAGCAGCCAGTTTTTGCAAGCGCATCCGTTTCGATGACACGACCGCAATTTCCGACATCGCAAAGATGCCATTCAGCAGAATGAGCCCGAGAATGATAATTATGTCCACTACGGCAGGATGGCACGGTTGTCCCGGCTATCCTTGTTGTTAAGGAACGGGCATTGTACGCATACCATCGTGAGTGCGTTTGGTTAAGGAGTTCCTTGCATACGCGGGATAGGATGCTTTGTGGTAGATCCATTTGCATGCCCAGGTAATTCCTGATCGACCCGAATGTCATATCCGGCATCGAGCGACTACGAGGCTTCCAAGTCAGGTCTAGCCCACAGATTCCAAGCGTCACTTGAAGCGACACTACCGATCTGTACGCCCGTGT
>JAQGMD010000442.1 GCA_028292565.1 Burkholderia sp.
TTACTGACGCATCAATATGACTACGAAGGTAACTATGTCGTCGACGAGCGCGAAGGATATTTATCGCGAGTTCTCCAGGAGTGAACCGGCACTCCCTATCTTTTCACGCGATTGGTGGCTCGATGCCGCGGCAGGCCACGACGAATGGGATGCCGCACTGGTGTTGAAGGGCGACCAGGTGGTGGCTGCGATGCCTTATGTCTGGCATCGCCGCTTCGGGCTGAAGGTGCTCAGCCAACCGGCGTTGACGCAGAAGCTCGGCCCCTGGTTCCGGCAACGCGACGGCAAGCCGGGGACGATACTTGCCAATGAAAAGGAACTCATGCAGGCGCTGATCGACCAGCTTCCCAGTTTCGATTTCTTTACGCAAAACTGGCATTACAACTGCACCAACTGGCTTCCGTTCTCATGGAACGGCTTTGAGCAAACCACGCGCTATACCTACATATTGGATGAACTGGGCGATGCGGACCGGTTGTGGTCGCATCTGCAGCACAGCGTACGCACCGAGTGCAAAAAAGCGTCGAACCGCTTCAGGCTCCAGGTCCGCAGCGACTTGCCGCTGGAGAATTTTCTGGCGCTGAACCGGATGACGTTCACCCGGCAGGGAATGCTGGTGCCATATCCTGACGAGCTGGTCCGCCGGATTGATGATGCTTGCGCCGAGCGTGGCTGCCGGAAAATTTTCATAGCCGAGGATCCGTCAGGGCGGCAGCATGCCGGCGTCTATATCGTCTGGGATGAAAACAGTGCATACGGGTTGATGATCGGTTCGGATCCCGATCTACGACACAGCGGCGGCGTCAGTCTTTGCTTCTGGGAGGCTATCCGGCAAGCGGCCGCGGTGACGCAGCGATTCGATTTTTCGGGGTCGATGATGCAGCCCGTCGAACGGTTTTTCCGCGGCTTCGGCGCAACGCAAGTACCTTACTTCAATGTGAGCAAAACCTGTTCCAGGTTGCTGCGTGTGCGGCAGTGCCTGATGCCATGAGTGAGCGGAAAATATCATGCTGGTCGTAACCATACCTTACACATGCCGGGCCGAACGTCGCTGGATCAGCGCCGTCGTGCTCGGCGAATTCCTCGGCCTCGCGTACGAGCTGCAGTTCGACACGGAGACTACGGTGCGTATCAGCGCCTCTGGCAAGACACTGGAAATGCCCGACATTTTCTTTGCAGGCGCGGGGGATAAATGGCTGGCCGATGAATCGCTGCCGCAGGAACCCCTGCAGCAATGGACCATCGCCGACAGCCGCCTCGACGTGGACCTGGGTGAGCCGCGTGTGCCAGTACTCTTCGGCGCTTGCGGATACGAGATGCACGACGAAGGCGCCACGCTCGCCCTCGACATTTTCGGCTCCTGCTTTTTCATGTTGTCGCGCTATGAAGAAGCGGTAAGCAAGCAGCGGGATCATCATGACCGGTTCCCGGCGCATGCTTCGCTCGCTTGCCGGCAGTCCTTTCTCGACCGCCCGATCGTCGATGAGTACGTGGAAATCCTGTGGGCGGCAATGCGCCGGTTATGGCCGCGACTTGAGCGCAAGCCGCGCCGGAGCAGCACCATAGTCACTTGCGATGTCGATCACCCATATCATCCAAGTGCCGCCTCGGTCCCCCGCCTCATCAAAAGAACGGCAGCCGAAGTAATACGCAAACGCACCCTTTCCAGTGGCATCCACCCGCTGAAAAACTACATTGCCGCCCGCCGCGGAAACTGGCGCAACGATGTCTACTATTACACTGTGGACTGGATGATGGATGTCAATGAGAAGGCAGGCAATAAAGTCGCCTTTTACTTCATCCCTGAAATCACCGACGCGAAATATGACGGCGCCTGTACCGTGGCCGACCCTGCCGTGAAAGAGATGCTGGGCAGGATCGCCCGGCGCGGCCATGAGATCGGCATCCATCCCGGCTATAACACCTACAGAAGCCAGGTAAATCTCAGCTCCGCAGTCAATGCGCTTCGTCGGGTATTGGACCGGCAACATATCAACCAGGAAATCGGCGGCGGACGCCAGCACTTCCTGCGCTGGTCGACCCACACGCCTGCAATATGGGACCGGGCCGGCCTGCGATACGACAGCACACTCAGCTTTGCAGACTACGCAGGATTCAGGTGCGGCACCTGCCATGAATACCCAATGTACGACCTGCATCACAGAAGCGCGCTCAAGGTCAGGCAGCGTCCGTTGATATGCATGGAGCAGTCCGTCATCCGTTACATGGGCTACGGTCTGACGGAACAGGCGCTTGAAGCGATGCAGAAGTTGAAAAAAGTGGTGTATCGCTACCACGGAGATTTTGTCCTGCTATGGCATAACTCCTGTTTTGAAGCGGATCGGGCGCGGGAGATGTACTGCGAGGTGATCAGGTCATGAAACAACGCATCGGTCTCCTCGTGCTGCATTTCGCGATTTTCTTCGCATTGGCCTATGCCTACGAAAACTTCGTCAGCGTGCAATACGGGTACGAAGGATATGTCTTCCATCCCGACGAGGCAAACCGCAGTCTCGCATTGATCTGTGTGGCGGCGTTATCGCTGATTACCCCGGTCGAGGCGCGGAAGCCGTCGACAATATTCCATCATCTCACGCTCGTGGCGGTATTGCTGCCGATGCTGGTCATGTTTTACGCGGCGGAACAGCCGTGGGAATACATGGCGCAGTGCATGTTCGCCTATGCGGTCACCACCATCCTGCCACTTTTCCTGAAGGTCACGCCTCCGAAATTCGCCAACTTGTCGAAACACGACCTGAGGCGCGTTTTAGTGATGATTACATTCATTTATATAGTGGCGGTGTTACTGATGGGCGGCGCGCGCTATATGAACTTTGACCTCTCGAGAGTTTATGATTTTCGTCGTGACGCGGCCAGCAACCTGCCAGGAATATTTGCGTACATTTCGCCGCTGATCGGCAAGGTGGTGGTGCCGATCGCCCTTGTCATTTCACTGCTGTATAAAAAGTACTCGACCGCGCTGTTGGTAGTCGGCTGCGCCATCCTGATATTCGGGATGACGGCTCACAAGTCGACCTTGTTCGCACCGTTTGCGATCCTGCTCGTCTATTACGTCTCATTGAGCAGGAACCTGATATTCAAGTTCAACCTGGCGCTACTGGCTCTGATCATGGTGGGCCTGGGGGACTTCTGGCTACAGCAAAATTATTCGCCCGATACGTTCGGCACCATGGCCACGATGACGTTGCAAAGGGTGTTATTCACCCCGGCGTACCTCAACAACCTGTACTTCGATTTTTTTTCGAAGAACGAATGGGTGCTGTTCTCCAACAGCAAACTCAGCCTTGGGCTCATGGATTACCCCTACACGATGGATGTCTCTTACCAGATTGGCTATGTCTATTTCAATGACGACCGAATGAGCGCAAATACCGGTTGGTTCGGCAGCGCCTATATGCAAGCCGGCTTTATGGGAATCCTGCTCTATGCGGTCATCATCTCGGCGCTTTACAAATACATTGACGCTTGCGCGCGCCGGTCGGGTGAGCCGGCGTTGATTACCGCGTCAGTCGTTGTGCCCGCAATCGTGATCATCACTTCAGCGGACCTGCCGGTCTCACTGGTTACCCACGGCCTGTATGTCAATTTGTTATTGATAGCCTGTTTTCACAAAGAAGATATTTCCCATGCGTATAGTCCACCTCAGCAGCGTTCATTCGCGTAACGATACCCGTGTCTTCATCAAGCAGTGCCGCAGCCTGGCGTCGCATGGCCATGACGTCACCCTGGTGGTCGCGGACGACCAGGGCGAAGAGCACAAAGACGGCGTGCGTATCCTGGATGTGGGCCGTGCAACCGGCCGGATCAGGCGGATGATCACTACCACCCAGCGGATGCTGGATGAGGCGGTCGGCCTCGACGCAGCGGTCTACCACTTGCATGATCCTGAACTGATGCCGGTCGGCCTCAAGCTCAGGAAGCTGAAGAAAAAGGTGATCTTCGACTCGCACGAAGACCTCCCCAGGGAACTGAGCGGCAAGACGTATCTCGGCGCGTTTGCGACGCGACTGTTGCCGCAGGCGGTGGGATGGTACGAGCGCTACGCCTGCCGCAGGTTCAACGGAATCGTGACCGCCACGCCATTCCTGCGTGACAAATTCCTCCCGGTCAACCGCCATACTATCGATGTCAATAATTTTCCGGTCATCGCTGAATTTGATACGCCGGTGGCATGGAGCGAAAAGCGCAACGAGGTCTGCTATGTGGGCAGCATCACCGCGTTGCGTGGAATTCGTGAGGCGGTGAAAGCTTGCGAATCCCTCTCATCCCCGACCAGGCTCAACCTGGTCGGACGCTACGATGACTCGGTGGCGGATGAGATCAGGACCTACGCGGGCTGGGCGCGGGTAAACGAACTCGGCTGGCTCGGGCGTGCCGGGGTAAGCGACGTGCTCAGGCGCTCCGTCGCCGGATTGGTCACATTGCATCCAGCCAGACATTACATCGATTCCCTGCCGGTGAAGATGTTTGAATACATGGCGGCCGGGATCCCGGTGATTGCATCCGATTTTCCGCTATGGCGCACGATTATTAAACGTAACGGCTGTGGCCTGTGCGTGGACCCCCTGGATCCAAAAGCGATTGCCGACGCAATCGACTATCTCGTTCTTAACCCGAAGACCGCACGCCGCATGGGAGAAAACGGTCGCCGCGCGGTGCTGAAAAAATTTAACTGGGCGATGGAAGAAGAGAAACTGCTCGGTTTTTACGCCGCGTTGGCCTGAGCCGGAGGCCACGATGACGGTGCCGAAATACCTTTTCTTCGCAGTGCTGTGGTTTGCAGTGGTATCCACTGAAGCGGCGGACCGCCGCTTCGACTGCGGTGGACAGGTGGAAGCGGAAGTCTGGTCCGCCTGGGATAGCGGGCTTCGTGGATTTATCGAGCAGCAGCAGTTGCGGGACCGCCTGCTGAAACGCGGAGATGTCTACGCGCTTTATGACGTGCAGACCTATACGCACAATGTAGTGTCGATGGCGCGCCGCTGCAATCGTCAGGACCGGTTGCGCGAAATCGCCACGCTGATCCGTATCGCTTACGACGCGCTGGAGCCGGGGACGCCGGCTTCGCCCGGGCGACGATGGATCTGTCGTGGAGGCTCCACCTGCAACGATACCAATCGCTTGTTGAATAAAGAAGTGGCGCTGGATAGCGTTCAATTCCTGGCGCTTGCCGCTTCGGTCGCGAACGCCCTTGCGTCATCGAAGCAGCCGCCTGGTCCGGAGACAGAGGCGTTCGTCGAAGACACGGCCCGGATTGCGGTCGAACACCTGCTGCGCTGGGATGATATCGCCGACGGGATGCGGCTGCGTAAGGCGATCCGCTCTACACCCGACGACATGGATGGTTCATCCGCCCTGATATTCACCGACAGGGAATTGTGGCTCATCACCGTGTATGCGGAACTTGCCGGAATCCGGAATGCGGATCTCGGCCTTTCAGACGAAGACCATGATCGCCTCCGGCGCCATCTGACACAACTGTTGCGATTTTTCTCTGCGCGGCTTTCCATCCGCAAGCGAGGGACTGTGGACCTGGCGGACGTGGATCGGGCGTATTGGTCGTCAAGGGCGGAAAACCGGTATGCGGGGTATGAGAGCGAGGAGAAGCCGGTGGTTTGCGCGTCTTCGGAAAACGGAGATAAAAAACCGGAAGTGCGCGTGCCCGCCAGCACAGTGTCGACGCGTGCCGATACCGGCTGGGACATCAGTCATGCGCGCCGCCTGGTCCATGCGCTGGATGCGTTGGAACGCAATCGCGGCGCGCTCATGAAAACGTTCGGGGTGAGCCGGAAAGAGCTTCCGCGCAAAGGGATAGCCAGGGCATTTGCCAATACGCTGTTGAAGGATGTGTGGAACGGCGATACGGCAATGCCCTTGTTTTCCAACTACTGGAGCGGTGCGAACGGCTGGTTCCGGGTGGCCTACGACAATGGCACCGGCGCGTGCCGGGAAGGATATCCGCCGTATGGCATGAGCGACTCCTTTGCCACCGGCGGCTACATAGCATGGGCGCAGTACCGGCCGCAGATCGGTGTGCTGGGCCGCAGGCTCTATGACCTTGCCCGCGAGCCGGATGAAGAGGGCGCCGCGTTCATCACGAAGTACTATCCGACATTAAGCAAGCAGGCGGGCGCGCAAAGCAATGCGCTGGCGAAGCTGATGTTTCTCCCTACGCTGGTTGGGCCGGCAGGAGGATCCAAGTGACCTCGTATTCATGCCTGCTCGCCGGGCACCTCGGCAGCGACCCTGCACGCATCCACCTCTACTGGAAAGGCCGGGTCGCACTCTTTGCCGCGCTCAAAGCCGCCGGCGTCGGCGCCGGCGATGAAGTGATTATCCCCGCGCTGACTTGCGTGGTGGTGCCGAATGCGATCTTGTACTGCAATGCGACGCCGGTGTATTCCGATGTCCGTGCCGACACGCTTACGCTCGACCCCGACTCGGTAGCCCGCCTGGTTAACCGGAGGACCAGGGCGATCATCATCCAGAACACCTTTGGCCTCAGTGCCGATGTCGATGTGCTGGTTAATCTTGCGCGAGAGCGCGGACTGCTGGTGCTGGAGGATTGTACGCACGGCTTTGGCGGGTCTTTCCGGGGGCAGCCGAACGGCACCCTGGCGGACGCATCGTTTTTTTCCACGCAATGGAACAAACCCTATTCAACCGGGCTGGGCGGAATCCTGCTGGTCAATCGGCCGGAACAGTTTCCCGGACTCGATATCATCAACCGTACTGCCATAGCGCCCGGAAAAGGGGAGCTCGCCAGTTTGTGGCTCAGCATGCAGGCGCGGCGCTTCCTGCTGACTGACGGCAGTTACTGGGCGATGCTGCGGCTGTATCGGCGGCTTTCAAAATCCGGGTTCGTCACAGGTTCTTCCTCTGCGCAGGAAATCGAATCGACTGATATGCCCTCCGGATTTTTCAAACAACATTCGCCGATGCAAGCGGTAACCGGTGTATCCGCGCTGCGCAACCTGCACGATGTGATCCGCACACGCAGGAAGAGTGCGCTTGCCTATCGCAAGGTGCTCGCCATGAAGAATAAATGGCATGTGCCGGCTGAGCATGATGCCAATAACGCGTTTCTGAAATTTCCCATACTCGCGCGCAATCGGAAGCAGTTCTTTGATGCGGCGGAAGAAGCAAAGGTGCGCCTGAGCGACTGGTTCCTGTCGCCGATCCACCCGGTCGAGCGCGACTTTTCCGCGTGGAATCTATCGCTCGATGCGGTGCCGACCGCAGCCGCCATTTCGCGCAAGCTGCTGACGATTAATACTGAGGCACGGGATGCTGCTCGCGTTTGTGAATTTATCAGCAGGTCCGCGGAACTCATTGAATGAAAATATTGATCGTCAACCATTACTCCGGTTCCGCCGAGCTCGGCATGGAGTACCGTCATTACTATCTTGCGAAAGAGTTGCAGTCCCTGGGCCATCAGGTATGCATCGTCGCTTCGCGGTTTTCGCATTTGCGCATTCATCAGCCGGGCAGGCAGGGAGGCTGGAGCGAGCACTGCGGCATTCCTCATTTGTGGCTGGCCGGATGTCCGTATAACGGCAACGGTGCGCGGCGCCTGGTCAACATGGTGGGATTTTCCGACAGCCTGTGGCGCAATGCCGGAACGATCGCGAAAGAACAGAAACCCGATCTGGTGCTGGCTTCGTCGCCGCATCCATTCAGCGCTTATGGGGCTGCCAGGCTGGCCCGCATCGCCGGGGCACGGTTTGTTTTCGAGATCCGCGATCTTTGGCCGCTGAGCCTGATGGAGCTTGGCTCGATGACGGCTCGCAATCCGCTTATCCGGTTGCTTGATCATGCAGAGGCATACGGGTGTAACCATGCGGACAAGGTCATTTCTTTGCTGCCCTGTGTGCATGATTACCTGGCGCGGCGAAATGTGCGGGAGGACAAGTGGACTGTCATACCGAACGGTGTTTTGCTTAGCGAGTGGGAAGAGCCTTGGGCGAATGTCCCGGCGCCCGCGCTCGAGGTACTCAACACTTTGCGTGCTGATGGGTACTCTCTGGTTGGCTATGCGGGCAACCATGGCCAGGCCAATGCGCTCGACACCTTCATCGATGCGGCAAGCCGGGTGGGCAATGAGAAGGTGGCTTTCGTGCTGGCCGGCGGAGGGCCGGAGAAGACCCGGTTGCAACGGCGGGTACAGGCGGAGGGGCTGCGCAATGTCCGCTTTCTCGATCCGGTTCGCAAAGAGCATATTCCGATGCTGCTGCAATGGTTTGATGTGGCTTATATCGGGTTGGAGCGGCAGCCTTTGTTTCGCTTCGGGATCTCGCCCAACAAGCTGACGGATTACATGATGGCCGGGCGGCCGGTATTGAAAGCGATCGATTCGGGCAATGATGTTGTACGTGATGCGGGGTGTGGATTGACCGTGGCGCCTGAAGATCCGCAAGCGGTTGTTGATGGCGTTCGCAAGTTGCTTGCGTTGGGGAAGGAGGAGCGCAGGGTCATGGGGCTGCGGGGGCGGGAGTATGTGGTGAAGAACCATAGTTACTCGGTGTTGGCGCGTCAGTTTCTTGCCGAGTGTACGTAGGACCTCCTTTCTCCCGAATGCGCATCGCGAAGCCACGTGCTCTACTCCTTCGCTCTTGCGGGCATAGGTACCTACAAACGTCCCGCGCGTCTTGCATGCCTGAGGCGTAGGTTGGGATCTGCGGCGCGCGCGAATCCCGACATCGGAGCGCACAACGGAGCCGTCAGTGGTACCGGGTCCGGCGTGTCGGGACTTGCATCCTCACCTGCATTTCCGGTATCCGGGCCGTCGCGCCGGCCGCAGTGCGAGCGCAAAAAAAACCCCGCCCGGAAACACATCAACTAAACCGCGCATCACGCAAAAAACCATCGAAATTCGATACTTATTATTTTGCCAGCTAATCGCTACAGTGTAGTCAGCCGCAATGCTTAACGGATGCACGTTGCGGACCTACTCAAAATGTCAGGCTCGGACCTTACCTATGCAAGCTACAAGAAGCGCAACCAATCCCGCCGGGTTCAGCAAGAAATTAGTTTCCATGAATCGTTTTACAAAAGTCGGGTTGATGCTGGCCGCGGACCTGGTGTCGCTTCCGCTGTGCTTCATGGTGGCCATGCTGCTCCGGATCGGGAATTTTGACTTCGCGAGACCTTACTTGATTGCGCCGTACATACTCGCGGCAGTCGTCACGATCGCGGTGTTCGCGCTCACGGGTCTCTATGGCGCGATCATCCGCTTCATCGACCACTCGCTGCTCATCGTGGCGGGGATAGGGCTGGCCGCGGCGGTAATGTTCACCTATCTTCTTTCGTACTATTTCAATTACCAGGGGCTGCCGAGCAACGCCTTCATGATTTACTGGTTCATCGCGTTCTCGTACGCGGTGACGTCCCGACTGATTGCGCGTGCGCTGCTGCGCAACGGGAACGTGGGCAGGTGGCGCGACGCGGAGCATCTGGTGGCGATATATGGCGCCGGCGAAGCGGGCGCCAAGCTCGCGCTGGCGATGCGGGTGAGCGACAAGTACCGGCCCATCTGCTTTTTCGACGACAGGGCGGCGCTGGATAATCGCAACGTCGCAGGCCTGAAGGTATTCCATTCGGACCGCCTGGTTCCGACGGTCGAGCAGAGAAATATCGGATTGATCGTGATTGCGATTCCGTCGGCGACGACAGAGCAGCGCAGGGAAATCATGTGCCGGGCAAACAATTCAAGCGCACGGGTGAAGATACTCTGCAGCCTGGTGGAACTGGCGGACGAGGAAATTTCGACACGGTCCATCCGCGAGATCAAGATTGAGGATTTGCTGGGCCGCGAACCGATCAGGCCGATGATCGACCTCTTCGCCCGCTGTGTCCGCGCGCAGTGCATCCTGGTCACCGGCGCGGGCGGATCCATCGGCAGCGAACTGTGCCGGCAGATCATGACCCTCGCGCCGCAGGAGCTGCATCTGCTCGATCACTCCGAACATGCGCTCTATAACATCGAGCGTGAGCTCACCATGCATTTTCCGCACGCGGTGATCCGGCCGCACCTCGGTTCCGTGTGCGATGCCGGGTTAGTCGAGCGGATCATGGGCGAACACCGCATTGACACTGTCTATCATGCCGCTGCCTACAAGCATGTGCCGCTGGTGGAAGACAACATGGCCGAGGGCATACGCAACAATATCCACGGCGCGCAGGTGGTGGCGCGTGCCGCCGAAAAGTACGGAGTAAAAAGCTGTGTCCTGGTTTCCACGGATAAGGCGGTGCGCCCGACCAGCATCATGGGCGCCAGCAAACGGGTTGCCGAACTCATCTTCCAGGCGGCTGCCATGCGGTCAGGTTCGCGCACCAGCTATTGCATGGTCCGGTTCGGCAACGTGCTCGGGTCGTCGGGTTCGGTAGTGCCTCTGTTCAAAGACCAGATCGAACGCGGCGGACCGATCACGATCACCCATCCCGACGTGGTGCGCTACTTCATGTCGATTGCCGAAGCGGCGCAACTGGTAATGCAGGCGGGCGCAATGGCGACCGGCGGCGATGTCTTTGTCATGGATATGGGCGAGCCGGTGAAGATCGTCGATCTTGCCCGCTCCATGCTGGCGATGTGCGGCCTCAAGGAAAAGGATGCGAAGCACCCGGGCGGCGATATCGAGATCCAGTTCGTCGGCCTGCGTCCGGGCGAAAAACTCTACGAGGAAATGTTCGCCGGGAACGACGCCATTCCGAGCCAGCATCCGCGCATCATGACCACCACGGAGTACGTGATCGAGCCGGCGGTGCTGGATGAGCAACTGGCGCGGATGATGTCAGCCTGCGCTGCCAACGACAAAGCGCTGATCAGGTCGTTGATGCGCATGCTGGTACTTGGATATACGCCGAAACCGACGGACGCCTCAGTGCCGCAACAGGTAGTCGGGATGCATGGGGCTTACACCCCATCGCTACGGCCCCAGGCGTTCCTGGTCCACGACCGGCCGGTCCAGCAAACCAGTTAACCAACCATTGATTTCCACCCGCATTCAACCCGACTTCCAAGGATACCTATGCAATATTTTGATGAGCCACACGCACGTGAAAAAGGCACCCGCGGCGACCAGACCGGTGCCGTCGGCGACAGGAACCCGAAGCGTACGCTGGCGCAGCTCGTGTCCAGGCTGGAAGACCGCACCGCCGTGATCGGCATCATCGGCCTCGGCTATGTCGGCTTGCCGTTGACACTGCGTTACGCGCAGGTGGGCTTCAGGGTGATCGGTTTCGATATTGATCCCGACAAGGTATGCCGGCTGAACCATGGCCAGAGCTATATCGCGCACATTGCCGCCAAGTCGGTGGCGGATGCCTGTGCGGCGGGATTTGAAGCAACCACCGATTTCACCCGCGCGGCCGAGGCCGATGCACTCATCATTTGTGTGCCGACCCCGCTCAACGCCTACCGCGAACCGGACCTGAGTTTTATATTGAATACGGCGGACGCGCTGTCTCCCCATGTGCGCGAGGGCCAGGTCATTTCGCTTGAAAGCACAACCTATCCGGGCACGACCGATGAAGAGATCCAGCCGCGGCTCGAAGCGCGCGGCCTGGAGGTGGGCGAGGACATATTCCTGGTGTTTTCGCCGGAACGGGAAGATCCCGGCAATCCGGACTTCGACACCCGCAGCATTCCCAAAGTGGTGGGCGGGGCAACGCCGGCCTGCCAGCAAGCGGGGCTGGCGCTTTACAGCGCTGCGGTCGACCAGGTGGTGCCGGTCAGTTCGACGCGCACCGCCGAGCTCACCAAGCTGCTGGAAAACATCCATCGCGCGGTCAATATCGGCCTGGTCAACGAGATGAAGATTATCGCCGACAAGATGGACATCGATATCTACGAAGTGATCAACGCGGCGGCCACCAAGCCGTTCGGGTTCACGCCGTATTACCCGGGTCCGGGCCTTGGCGGGCACTGCATCCCGATCGATCCGTTTTACCTGACCTGGAAGGCGCGCCAGTATGGTTTGCATACGCGTTTCATTGAACTTGCGGGGGAGATCAACAATGACATGCCGCAATGGGTGCTCAACAAGGTCAGCGGCGCCCTGAACGACCGGGGGAGGTCGATCAAGGGCAGCAAGGTGCTGGTGCTGGGCATTGCGTACAAAAAGAATGTGGACGACATGCGTGAATCACCGTCGGTCAAGCTGATGGAGATGCTGCGCGACAAAGGGGCGGAAGTTGCCTATGCAGACCCGCACGTGCCGGTGTTCCCGAAGATGCGCGAACATCACTTCAACCTGGAGAGCACGCGCATCACGCCTGACACGATCGCTTCTTATGACCTGGTGCTGCTGGCGACCAATCACAGCGCATTCGATTACGACCTGATCGCCAGGCACGCAAAAGTCATTGTTGACACCCGCGGCGTATATGTGGAACGCCGGCCGAACGTTGTGAAGTCTTAAAGTACGGGAAGACCATCCATGCTCCAGTTTCCACCTGCTGTACTCGGTCGCAAGGTCCGGTTTGCGCTGGTCGGTTGCGGCCGCATTGCGAAGAATCATTTCAGCGCGCTCAAACATCATGAAGATCGCTGCGAACTGGCAGGCGTGTGCGACATAGATCGCCATGCACTCGAGGAGGCCGCCATCGAAACCGGCGCCAGGGCTTACACCAGCCTGAGCAACATGCTGGCTGACTGCAACGCCGACGCATTCGTCCTCACCACGCCTTCCGGCCTGCATCCGCAGCAGGCGATCGAGGTGGCGCAGGCGGGCCGCCATGTGGTTACCGAAAAGCCGATGGCTACCCGCTGGGAGGATGGCAAGCGGATGGTGGCCGCGTGCGACGAGGCGAGGGTACGCCTGTTCGTGGTCAAGCAGAACCGTCGCAACGCCACACTGCAGTTGTTGAAGAAGGCGATAGAGGAAAAGCGCTTCGGCCGGATCAACATGGTCAACCTGAACGTGTTCTGGACCCGCCCGCAGGAGTACTACGACAGCGCAAAATGGCGCGGCACATGGGAATACGACGGCGGCGCATTCATGAACCAGGCCAGCCACTATGTGGACTTGCTGGAATGGCTGATCGGCCCGGTGGAAAGCCTGCATGCGTATACCGCGACGCTGGAGCGCAATATCGAGGTTGAGGATACGGGCGTGCTGAGCCTGCGCTGGCGCAACGGCGCGCTGGGGTCGGTCAACGTCACCATGCTGACTTATCCTAAAAATCTCGAAGGCAGCATCACCATCCTCGGCGAGAAGGGCACCGTGAGGATCGGCGGTATGGCATTGAATGAAGTGCTCCATTGGGAATTCGCCGACAAGAACGAGGACGATGAGCGGGTCAAGGAGTCCAGTTACCAGATAAGCTCGGTGTACGGATTCGGGCATGCGCAGTATTACGACAATGTGGTCCGGGTGTTGCGCGGCGAAGCCGAGCCGGAGACCGATGGCCGGGAAGGGTTGAAGACGCTTGAAATCCTGATCGGCACCTACCTGTCCGCACGTGACGGCAAACGGGTAGCCATGCCGCTGGAGTATTGACATGCAGGTTGCCATACACCCCAGTGCGATCGTCGACTGCGGCGCGCAACTCGGCGCCGGCACCCGCGTCTGGCATTTTTCCCATGTTTGCGCGGGCGCGCGAATCGGCGAAGCCTGCTCCCTGGGCCAGAACGTGTTCGTCGGCAATGATGTCGTGCTCGGCCGCAATGTGAAGGTCCAGAACAATGTGTCCATCTACGACGCGGTGACCATTGAGGACGACGTGTTCTGCGGCCCCAGCATGGTGTTTACCAACGTCTACAACCCGCGTTCGGCAGTGACGCGCAAGAACGAGTATCGCAAGACCCTGATCCGGCGTGGCGCCACGCTGGGGGCCAACTCCACCGTGGTATGCGGCGTCACGGTGGGTGCATACGCATTCGTCGGGGCTGGCGCAGTCGTTAACCGGGACGTGCCGGATTTCGCGCTGATGGCCGGCGTCCCCGCAAGGCGGATCGGATGGATCGGCCGCTACGGCGAACGCCTCGACCTGCCGCAAACCGGGGACGGCGAAGCCCTGTGCGCCGGTTCCGGCGATCGTTATGTCCTGAAGTCAGGGACCTGTACGCTGCTCCCCAAATTAGAACCATAACCATGGATACCCTGTGAATATGGAATTCATCGACCTCAAATCACAATACCAGGCGCTGCGCTCGGACATCGACAGGCGGATCCAGGACGTGCTCGACCATGGCAATTACATCATGGGGCCCGAAGTGGCGGAGCTCGAGCGCAGGCTCGAGCTCTATACCGGAGCGCGGCATTGCATCACGGTGGCTTCCGGCACCGAAGCACTGCTGATTTCGCTGATGGCGATCGGCATCCGGCCCGGTGATGAAGTGATCACCACCCCGTTCTCGTTCGTTGCGACTGCGGAAGTGATCGTGTTGCTGGGCGCGATACCGGTGTACGTCGATATCGAACCGGATACCTGCAATATCGATGCCAGCCTGATCGAAGAGAAGATCACTTCCCGCACCCGCGCCATCATTCCGGTCTCGCTGTACGGCCAACCGGCCGACATGGACGAGATCAATGCCATCGCGCAACGGCATGGCCTGACGGTCATCGAAGATGCGGCGCAAAGTTTTGGCGCCACTTACAAGGGCAGGAAGAGCTGCAACCTGTCCGCCATCGGTTGCACCAGCTTTTTTCCGAGCAAGCCGCTCGGCTGCTATGGCGACGGAGGCGCGATATTCACCAGCGACGACGCGCTTGCCACGGCGATGCGCGAAATCCGGGTACATGGCCAGTCGCAGCGCTACGTGCATACGCGCGTCGGCGTCGGCGGCCGCATGGATACGCTGCAATGCGCAATCGTGCTGGCCAAGCTGGAGCGCTTCGAGTGGGAAATCGATCAGCGCATCGTCCTCGGCAATCACTACAACCAGCTGCTCGGGGACCGGATCGAAAAAATCGCCCGGCGGCCGGACCGCACCAGCGTCTACGCGCAGTACACGGTGGCGGTCGATAACCGCGAGGTGGTCCGCTTCTACCTCGGTCAGCTGAAGATACCGACCGCGATCCACTACCCGGTTCCGATTCCGCTGCAGTCGGCTTATGCAGGCCCATGCACCGCTGCGCAGATCCCGGTCGCGGCAGAAATGGCGGGCCGGGTGCTGAGTTTGCCGATGGGGCCCTATCTTGACGTCAACTCACTGGCGGGCGTCGTCGATGCGGTGCTGGTCGCGACGGCGGCGGAGATTGCTACATGACAGGAATGGCCGCGCGACGAATAAATCCAACAGAAATGAGTGACATTCCATGTGCGGAATCCTAGGCAAGATCGACCGGTCGCCCGGGGATATCTACAAGTACGATGCCTTGTTGAATGCATTCCGCGCCATCAAGTCCAGGGGGCCGGACAGCCATGGCAGCGAAACCTTCAATTGCTTTGGCCACTCGATATCGCTGATACACAGCCGCCTGTCTATCATCGATCTTTCCAAGCTCGGCCACCAGCCGATGCAGGACCAGGTTTCCGGATGGTGGATCACCTATAACGGTGAAATCTACAACTATGTCGAGGTGCGCGAGGAATTGATGGAGCTCGGCTGGACCTTCCGCTCCAGCAGCGACACCGAAGTCCTGCTCAAGGCTTGGGCGCAATGGGGAATCGACGCCTTGCGGCGCTTCAACGGCATGTTCGCCCTTGCCGCTTTTCATCCGGGCTCCGGCCAGCTCTGGATGGTGCGTGACCGCTTCGGCGTGAAGCCGCTGGCATGGGCGCGCCTGCCGGACGACGGGATCGTCTTCTCGTCATCGGTGGCGGGCGTGGCCGATCGGGTCTCCAATGAGATCGACGTCGATTACTGTGCACGCGGCCTGCACTACAAGGTTTTTGAGACGGCGGGTTCGGGCTCGCCTTTCAAAAATGTACGAACGGTGCCGCCGGGCGGCTGGGTCAAGGT
Organism: Burkholderia sp.; assembly: GCA_028292565.1. The sequence continues at coordinate 15,932 of JAQGMD010000442.1, forward strand.
GCAATTGTCGGAAGGCGAGACCAGGATCACGGAAGGGACATGGTACGACCTGGAGCGGGCGGTCGCGGCGCGCGAACACTCGGTGGCGCGGATGAGTGACCGGGAACTGCTGGAACAGTGCAACCATGTGCTCAGGGATGCGGTCCTGCTGCGGCTGCGCAGTGACGTGCCGGTGGCCGTTTCATTGAGCGGCGGGCTGGACTCGGCGACGGTGGCCTCGCTCGCCGCCGGCCATGAAGCCAGGCTGCGGGGATTCACCTACGGATCGCCGCTTGCGGCTGCGTCGGAAGGTCCGGTGGTCGATCATTTTGCGACGATGCACGGCATCGACGTCACCTATGTCTGGCCGCATTTCGACGAAAGGGCGCTCGCCGAGGCGCTGGAACGCACGATGACATTCCAGGAAGCGCCGTTTTCCGCGCTCAGCCTGGTCGCGCAGAACGAGGTCTACCGGCATGCGCGGCGCGAATCATTCAAGGTGCTGCTGGGAGGGCAGGGAGGAGACGAAATCTTTGCCGGGTACCGGAAGTTCTTCCTGGTGGCGCTGCGGGAAGCGCGGCAAGCAAGCGAAACCGGAAACGTGGTGCGGTTCCTCTATTCCCTCGGCCTGATGCTGGCGCACGAAGCGAGCAATGCGCGCGAATACTGGCAGCATCTGCACCGCTATCGCGATAACAGCGGGCCGGGATTCCGCCTGCTCGACTGGCAGCCCGCGGCTGAAGATTTATGGGGCGGCGCCGATCTTTCCCTGTCGGGTCGACAGATCCAGGATATCCAGAAATGGAGCTTGCCGACCCTGCTGCGCTATGAAGACCGCAACTCGATGGGTCACGGCGTGGAGAGCCGATTGCCGTTCATGGATTACCGCCTGGTCGAGCTGGCGCTGGCATTGCCGGCGCGGCTGAAGATCAACAACGGCTATGGCAAGTGGGCGTTGCGCAAGATTACCGCCGGCGTGGTTCCGGATACGATCCGCCTCAGCCGCAAGAAGCGCGGGTTCGATGTGACGCAGGATTGGGTTGAAAAAGGGATAGGCGCCGCCGTGCGCAGCCTCGTATTTGATCACCGCTCTGCATTGTCAGGCTATTTGCAGTCGGGGGTCGACCTGGATGGTCTGCTGTCCGACGCCGCACTGGCGCGCGACGGCAATCTGCTCGATGAAGCGCTGATGCTCGCATGGCTGGTCCAGCCGGTTCGCCTTCCCGCCAGGACCGCCGCGTGGGAGGAGATGGCATGAATATCTTTACCGTAGTCGGCGCCCGGCCGCAATTCATCAAGGCGGCTGTGGTGAGCCACGCCATGCAAAGAGTTCCGGACATGCGGGAGACTCTGCTGCATACCGGGCAGCACTTCGACGCGAACATGTCGACGGTGTTTTTCGATGAACTGGGCATACCCACGCCGGAATTCAATCTCGATATCCATGGCGGACACCACGGTGATATGACGGGCCGCATGCTGGAGGGGATCGAGCGCATGCTGCTCGCCCATCGTCCGGACATGGTATTGATATATGGCGATACCAATTCAACGATCGCCGGTGCGCTGGCTGCGGCAAAACTGCATATCCCGGTGGCGCATGTGGAGGCCGGTCTGCGTTCCTACAACCGGCGCATGCCGGAAGAAATCAACCGGGTGCTTGCCGATCACGCGTCCGACCTGTTGTTCGCGCCTACGCAGACCGCCGTGCGCAATCTCGCGCAGGAAGGCATCACCGGCGACAAGGTACTCCTCACCGGCGATGTGATGTACGACGCAGCCCTGCATTTCAAGGAGATCGCGTTTGCCCGCTCCGCCATCCTCAGGCGCCTGGATCTCTCCGACCGGCCTTATGTGCTGTGCACGATACACCGGGCCGAGAACACCGATGATCTCGCGCGCCTGCGCAACATCTTCACCGCGCTCGATATGCTGGCGAGGGAAATCCATGTCGTATTGCCGATGCATCCCCGCACAGTGGCCGTGTTGGCGAAGGCCGGCTTCGATCACTCATTCCATCGCAATCTGCAGATGATAGAACCGATCGGCTATCTTGACATGGTACGCCTCGAATCGTCTGCCGCATTGATCGTGACCGACTCCGGCGGCGTACAGAAAGAAGCGTTCTTCCAGCGGGTGCCCTGTGTCACGTTGCGCGATGAGACGGAATGGGTGGAGCTGGTGGAAGCCGGTTGGAACCGGCTGGCGCCGCCTAAGAATCCGCAACTGGTGCTGGACGCGATGCGCGACGCAATCGGCACCGACGGCGAGAATCTGCCTCTTTATGGAACGGGTGATGCGGCGCTGAACATCGTGCGCGCGCTGAATGCTGCCTGAATACCGACAATCCTAAGCTGTCACGGAGAGATGCCATGAACCAGTTCCTCCCTTTCGCATTGCCCGATATCGACGATGACGAAATCAACGCCGTCAGCGAGTGCCTGCGTTCCGGATGGGTCACCACCGGCCCGAAGACCAAGGAGTTTGAACAAAAGTTTTCGGCGTACCTGGGGGGCGGCCGCGAGGCGATCTCGGTCAACTCCGCCACCGCCGGCCTGCATCTCGCGCTTGAGGCGCTGGGTATCGGTCCGGGAGATGAAGTGATCGTGCCGACCCTGACCTTTACCGCCACCGCCGAGGTGGTGCGGTATCTGGGCGCGGACCCGGTATTGGTGGACGTCGATCCGGTGACGCTCAACATCAGGATCGATGCGATCAAGGCGGCAGTGACACATCGAACCAAGGCCATCATGCCGGTCCATTACGGCGGACTTCCCTGCGAAATGGATCCGATCCTGGAATTCGCGCGCGACCATGGACTGTATGTAATTGAGGATGCAGCGCATGCGTTTCCCGCGAAGTACAAAGGGCGCCTGGTCGGCACGCTCGAGAGCGATGCGACGGTATTCAGCTTCTACGCCAACAAGACGATGACGACGGGCGAGGGCGGCATGATCGTCACCAGCAATGCCGCGCTTGCCGAACGCGTCAGGACCATGCGCATACACGGCATCAATCGCGATGTGTTCGATCGCTTTGTTTCCAAAACGCCGAGCTGGTTCTATCAGGTCGTGGCGCCAGGCTTCAAATACAACCTGACCGATATCGCGGCCGCGATCGGCATCCAGCAGCTACGCAAGATCGACCGGTTCCTGGCTCGACGCAAGCAACTCGCGCAGCGCTACGCCGACGAGCTGGCACGTTTTCCCCTGGTACTCCCGGTCGATGCGACCGACGGTGGCGTGCACGCGTGGCACTTGTATGTGGTCAGGTTGAACGCCGATGCCCGCATCGGACGGGATGCCTTCATCGACAGGCTGTCGGAGTATGGTATAGGAACGAGCGTCCACTACATTCCGTTGCACCGTCATCCCTACTGGCGCGACCGCTATCGTTTGCTTCCGGAACATTTTCCTGAAGCCGATGCCGCCTATCAGCGCATGGTGAGCCTGCCGCTGTATACGAGGATGACGGATGACGACCAGTCCCGGGTGATTCGTGTATTGCGCGAGGTTCTATGCTGAGCAAGCGCGCTTTCGATTTCTTCTCGTCATTGGCGGGGCTGTTGCTCCTGGCTCCGGTGTTCGTGGTGGTCGCTTTGTTGATCAGGGTTGACTCGCCGGGGCCGGTGTTCTTCTTGCAGGAGCGTGTCGGCAGGAATGGTCGCAGATTCCGGATCGTTAAGTTCCGCACGATGACTACGGGTTCTGAAGCGAGGGGACAGATTACCGTCGGCAACGATGCGCGAGTCACGCGTGTCGGCCAGGCACTGCGTCGCTTCAAGCTGGATGAGTTGCCGCAGTTGCTGAATGTCTTGCGTGGCGAAATGAGTCTGGTTGGTCCGCGGCCGGAGGTGCCACGATACGTTGCTTTTTATCCCGATTGCGTGCGCAGGAAAGTCCTGTCGGTTGCGCCTGGCATCACCGATTGGGCCGCCATCGAATTCAAGGAAGAGAACGCGCTTCTCGGCGGGAGCAAAGATCCCGAGCGCGTGTATGTGGAAGAAATATTGCCGGTGAAGCTGGAGTATTACGTTCGCTATGTTGATCAACGCAGTTTCATGATCGACTTGCGAATTATTTTTTCAACGCTAGTTGCCATCGCCGCCAGGCCGGGATGACGTCAGGTCTTATTTTTACATCTCTGCTGTAAATATTTCCTACTCGTTAGGTTGTTATGTACATGCGGGTCCTCGCGACGCCAGTACTTTTGGTGGCGACCGCAGTTGGTATGCGATTTGCATAGGTGTGACGTCAGTCAACTCGCGCAGGCGCTCCGCTATACGCGGCGCGGTTGCGCCACCAACCAGAAAGGACAACCCATGTTTGCGCACAACAAGCGTTTGCAGTACACCGTTCGCGTTAGCGAATCGAATCCAGGCCTTGCCAATCTGCTGCTCGAACAATTCGGCGGCCCGCAGGGAGAGTTGGCGGCCGCATGCCGCTATTTCACCCAAGCGCTGGCTGAAGACGATCCGGGCCGCAAGGACATGCTGCTCGACATCGCGACGGAGGAGCTGAGCCATCTGGAAGTGATCGGCACCATTGTTGCTATGCTGAACAAAGGCGCGAAAGGCAAGCTTGCCGAAGCCGCTGAAAGCGAAGCCGACATGTATCGTTCGATCACCGGTGCGGGCAATGACAGCCATCTGACGCAAGTGCTGTATGGCGGTGGCCCGGCGCTCGTGAATTCCGGCGGTCAACCCTGGAACGCCGGCTATATCGATACCATAGGCGAACCAACTGCTGACCTGCGCTCCAACATCGCCGCCGAGGCTCGTGCAAAAATAATCTATGAGCGCCTGATTGCCCTGACTGAAGATCCGGGTGTCAAGGAAGCCCTTGGATTCTTGATGACACGCGAAATCGCCCATCAGAAATCTTTTGAAAAGGCACTCTACTCGATTGAGCCGAATTTTCCGCCCGGCAAACAGCCTGGCGATCCGAAATTCGCCAGCGTCTATTTCAATATGTCGCAGGGTGATGGTGACATGCGCGGCTCGTGGAACGAAGGTGCTAAATGGCAGTTCATATCCGATCCGCGCGAACAGCAGGCGGTTGACGGCGGTGCGGGGGATGGCAGCGTACAGCTGCAGCCGGATGAACTCGCTGCGGTGGAAGCAGCGGCTGCCCGGAGTGCTTCTGATCCTGCGTTGGATCCGAAGACTGGGGCGGAGCTCGGGTCTGTGGATGACGAGGGAGGGCCGGGATTGCCACCGTCGGCGAAAGGGAATGGACGCAGTAAAGCGTAAATGCGACTATCGGCCGTGGGGCGGGCAGCCCTCTGCCCACGCGTTTCACGCAATCCAACGGGACAAGTGAACCGACGCATGCAGCGCGTGGGCAGAGGGCTGCCCACGCTACGGCCAACCCGCCGGCTCCATTCGAGATTATTACAATGCCCCCGCCCACCCTGACCACTACACCGAACGCCTGGACCGGCCCCACAGCGCCGGTCGAACCCGGGAGCACCCACCGCAGCATCCCCGTGCGCCAGCACGGCCACTGGCTGCGCCGCATGATGGGTTTCATTGGTCCCGGCTACCTGGTCGCCGTCGGTTACATGGACCCCGGCAACTGGGCAACCGGACTTGCCGGCGGCTCTGCATTCGGCTACTCGCTGCTTTGGGTCGTCATGCTGTCGAACCTGATGGCGATCCTGCTGCAAATTCTTTCGGCGCGCCTTGGCATCGTCACCGGCATGGACCTGGCACAGGCATGTCGCCAAAATTCCTCGCGCCGTTCCTGCCTGATGCAGTGGGTCTTGTGCGAGATCGCGATCTGCGCGGCCGATATGGCAGAAGTCATCGGCACGGCGATTGCACTCAATCTTCTGTTCGGCATACCGCTGATATGGGGCGTCTCGCTGACGGTGCTCGATGTGCTTCTGGTGCTCTGGCTGCAGCAGCGCGGCTTCCGCTACCTGGAAGCGGTGGTGATGGCACTGCTCTTTGTGATCTTCATCTGCTTCGCCGTAAATCTCACGCTGGCCCAGCCGCAATGGGCGGATGTGGCTGCCGGATTCATCCCGTCGAAGCAAACGGTTACTGATCCGAAAATGCTCTACCTCGCGATCGGCATCATAGGTGCGACAGTGATGCCGCATAACCTGTACCTGCATTCGTCAACAGTGCAGACGCGGCGCTTCGACCTGACCGACCCGGGCAAGCGTAACGCGCTGAATTTCGCGAGCTTCGACATCGTCAGCGCGTTGATCTTCGCGCTGATGGTGAATGCTTCCATCCTGATCACCGCGGCTTCGGCGTTCCACCACAATGGACACCGCGAAGTGGTGGAGATCCAGCAGGCATATCATCTGCTCACCCCGCTGATGGGGAGCGGCATTGCCAGCCTGCTATTCGGACTGGCCTTGCTTGCGTCGGGCCAGAGTTCCACGCTGACCGCCACGCTGGCCGGGCAAATTGTGATGGAGGGTTACCTCCGGCTGAAGCTACCCGCGTGGATGCGGCGACTGCTGACGCGCTCCATCGCCATCGTGCCGGCTCTGTTTGTGACCGCTGTCTATGGCGAGAGCGGGATCGCGAAGCTGCTGATCTTCAGCCAGGTGGTGCTGAGCCTCCAGCTGCCGTTCGCCGTGATCCCCCTGATCCGTTACACCAGCGACCGAACGCAAATGGGCCGCTTCGTCAACCCGCGCTGGGTGACGGGCCTCGCCTGGCTGGTGGCGGCGATCATCGTCGCGTTGAATGTCGCCATGGTCGTTTCTGTCTTGCGCCGGTGACTGCGCAAGACGGTGATCACGTGCATTCAGTGGTATTCATAAGCGCCGAGATCGACACCGCCTCCGTATGGGCGCCGTGCGCCCTCGATATCGACGGTAGGCGAATTCGTCGTGTCGGCCACGTTCAGCGCCGGTGAGGTGCTCCTCAGTCTATAGTCTCCGGTCCCATCCGGCTGGTAGTCGCGGAACTGGGGATTGGCCATGACTGTGCCGAGTGGTTTGTTCAAGGTGCCGAAGTCATAGCGGGAGTTTTGATACACCAGGTTGTTGTAGTAGATATTGTGCGTCCCGACGGACCCGGACTCGGTGGCGCCTATCGAATTATCAACGAGGATATTGTTGGTCACGGTGACGTAATCGACCACCCCCGTAGTGCTGTGGTAGAAGTTGCCGCCACCGACGATGATGCCGATGAAGTTATTGAAGGCGGTGTTGTTGGCGATATTGATGTTGGACGCATCGTGCCAGAGGTGGATGGCGCCATAGTGAACCCGGTAGACGAGGTTGTTCTGGATATTGCCGGAGGTGGCCATGTAAATGCCGTGGATGGCGTTACAGCCGGGGACGCCGATGTCATGGACCACATTGCCGATAATGTCTACGTGATAACCGTGGTAGTAGTTGTTCGCATTGATAGCCGAGCCACCATTCGAATCGCAATTTTCGGACGATTGTGCAAGATGATGAACGTGGTTGTTCTGGATGCGGTTGTACGAACCGAGCGAGACGATGCCGGTCGACCATCTTAGGCCGCCCTGATAGTTGCTGCCATCTATGTCGAACCCGATGATGTCGGTATAGCTTCCCGAGTTTCGCCACGCCTTGTTGAATGCCGAATCCGGCTGGGGAACGATCTTCGCGCCCCATCTGGTATCGGATACATAGCGGATGCGGGCCGTCGCAGTGCCGTTGGCTCTTGTCACCACGGCGCCGACATAGGTTCCCGGCGCCACGTGTACCGTGGCGCCCGGTGGGGCCTGGGTGGCCGCTTTCGTGATGGTCTTGAAGGGTGCGGCAGGCGTGCCGGGGTTGTCATCTGAGCCGGTGGTCGCGACATAGAGATCCGCGGCGGATGCGGCGGCTGCATGCAATGCGCCTGCGACCAGTATGAGGACGGAGAATAAAAAGGTGGGGAATGCCAGAGGTTTCACAATGAGATACTCCTGAAATGAGGGGCCGAAAATAGCGCCCGGGCAGCAAGTGAAAGAACGCCGCACAAAGCCGGGCGCAGCCGTAGCGGGCGCGTTGCTGCGTTGCTTGTCGTCGCCATAGCTCGCTATGGCTCTTCCTCACGCCTTGCACCGCATCCCGCAACGGCCGCCAAATTGCCCAACTTATCCCTGCGCGGTGCCTAGTGCGTGCCTGATGCAACGAGGCAGCACGGAGCCCACCGGTCGTTTGTACAGGGACCGGTGGTGGGGAGAAAACGCGGTACCGCTGTCGATACCGGTCATCAAGCTATCGGCCGTTTCCATCCGGCCGTTTTCAGATTTCTGCGACGGTTGTCGCGCAGCCCCATGTCGGGACGCGTATCCACTACTCTAGCGAGCGGTTCGCCAAAGGATAAGTAAAAAAATTCGATGAAGGCGGCCGGATTCGAACAGTTCTTTTGCAGGGTTTTGCGTCGCTCTGCGCATCGTTGACAGAATCGGACCGGGAGGGACGCTGGTATTGTCATGAAACTGACATCGATCTGTCATTCCTCTGAAGCAATCGGCAGTTACGCTTCGTCCGTCACATGCACGAAAAAGGACGACAAATGCGATTACTGACCTCAACCACCACCCCCACCACCCCCTCCAAGTCTGCACCGATTTTTTCCAGGCTTACGCTCAGTCTCGCGAGCACACCGGAAGAAGTGCGCGAAGTACAGCGCCTGC
>JAQGMD010000306.1 GCA_028292565.1 Burkholderia sp.
TAGGCATTGGAGGCAGTATGAATCAACCCGTCATGGGTGGCGTTGCATCCGTTAACGCCCCGACTTATGTTAAACAACAGAAGCTAATCAACTGGGTCGCGGAAATCGCCGCACTGGCCAAGCCGGACAACATTTACTGGTGCGACGGCTCGCAAGCAGAATATGACCGCCTGTGCGCGGAAATGGTTGCTGCCGGCACCATGAAAAAGTTGAACGAAGCCAAGCGCCCGAACAGCTATCTCGCCTGCTCCGACCCGTCGGATGTGGCGCGAGTTGAAGACCGTACCTACATCTGCTCCGCCAATGAAGAAGACGCCGGCCCCACCAACAACTGGATGGCCCCGGCCGAAATGCGCTCGACCCTGAACGGCCTGTTCGACGGCTGCATGCGTGGCCGCACCATGTACGTGGTGCCGTTTTCGATGGGCCCGCTCGGTTCGCCGATCGCCCACATCGGTGTCGAGTTGTCCGACTCGCCGTACGTTGCCGTCAACATGCGCATCATGACCCGTATGGGCAAGGCTGTTTTCGAAGTGTTGGGCACCGACGGCGAATTCGTGCCGTGCGTGCACACTGTTGGTGCACCGCTCAAGCCCGGCCAGAAAGACGTTGCATGGCCGTGCAACCCGACCAAGTACATCGTTCATTACCCGGAAACCCGTGAAATCTGGTCCTACGGTTCCGGCTACGGCGGCAATGCCCTGCTGGGCAAGAAATGCTTCGCGCTGCGCATCGCGTCCACCATGGGCCGTGACCAGGGCTGGCTGGCCGAACACATGCTGATTCTCGGCGTTGAATCGCCGGCCGGCAAGAAGCACTACGTCGCAGCCGCCTTCCCGTCGGCCTGCGGCAAGACCAACTTCGCGATGCTGATCCCACCAAAGACATTCAACGGCTGGAAAGTCACCACCATCGGCGACGATATCGCCTGGATCAAGCCGGGTGCCGACGGCCGCCTGTACGCGATCAACCCGGAAGCCGGCTACTTCGGCGTCGCCCCGGGCACCAACACCGCGACCAATTTCAACTGCATGGCTTCGCTGGAAAAAAACACCATCTTCACCAACGTCGCGCTGACCGACAATGGCGACGTCTGGTGGGAAGGCATGACCAAGGAAGCGCCGTCGCACCTGATCGACTGGCAAGGCAAGGACTGGACACCGGAAAGCGCGAAGGAAACCGGCCGCAAGGCAGCCCATCCGAACGCCCGATTCACCGTGTCCGCCACTCAAAACCCGGTGATCGACCCGGCATGGGACGATCCGGCAGGTGTGCCGATTTCCGCCTTCATCTTCGGCGGCCGTCGTTCGACCACGGTGCCATTGGTGACCGAAGCTCGCAACTGGGTGGAAGGCGTCTACATGGCAGCGACCATGGGTTCCGAAACCACCGCTGCAGCAGCTGGCCAGCAGGGTATCGTGCGCCGCGATCCGTTCGCGATGCTGCCTTTCACCGGCTACAACATGAGCGACTACTTCCAGCACTGGCTTGAAATGGGCAAGAAGATTGCCGCATCGCCGGCAGAACTGCCGAAGATCTATTGCGTCAACTGGTTCCGCACTGATGAAAACGGCAAGTTTGTCTGGCCGGGCTTCGGCGACAACATGCGCGTGCTGAAGTGGATGCTGGATCGCATCGAAGGCACGGCAGGCGGCACCGAGCACATTTTCGGCGTCACCCCACGCTATGAAGACCTGAAGTGGGACGGCATCGACTTCTCGCAAGAGCAGTTCAACATGATCACCTCGATCGACAAGGCTGCATGGGAAGCGGAATTGAAGCTGCACACCGAATTGTTCGACAAGCTGAACTACCACCTGCCTAAGGCATTGGAGGAAACGAAAGCTCAGTTGGAGAAACGACTGGCGGCCTGATGTTCGGGCAATCCCATCTCTTTCGATGATGGGCGACAGGCAAGAACAAGAAGCGCGGCGGGGAGACCCGGTCGCGCTTTTTATTTGGGCAGTACAGGACGGTTGAAATTCCTATTATCCGCGGTCTGCAGGACTGCTCGAGTGAAGACTCCTACCACGTGCCGAAGGTTTCGGAAGAACCACGGTGCCGCTTGGGTCGATGTGAACTTTGCCTCGTCAAATGCTCCGACTACCACTCAACGCGGCGCCTGATATTCCATCCGCGCCGCGGATTTCGCATTGCAAATCTGATCGAGGCTTCCGCATGCGGGGCACTAGAGCGGTTTCGGCCTGACTGTACAAGGCGAGCCCGAGGCGATTTGCCTGCGGAACAAGGCGCGTCGACGCGACATGGCGGTGCCATGGCAAGGAGACGCAACGCAGTGCCGCGGACAAAACGTCCGGGATCGACGGTACAGTCGGGCTGAAACCGCTCTAATGCCCCTTGCGGATGGGCGAACGGTATCGCAGGCCAGCGAGGGCGCGATTACACTTACCGTTGCCCGAAGTTACTTACCGTCGCAATCAACGCTGCCCCGCAACTGGTCTTGTGCCCTTCGTACGCGACCGGAATACCGTCAATGGTGTGCTTCGCATCGCCTTCGGCAATCGTGCAGCCGTTATGCCCCTTGATCGGGCAACTGCAGACGTCGCCCATGCGCGCCACCGCAATGCCGCCGACGGTGAAGTGAGTGGCTGACACACTGACGACCTTGCCGCCGTGGCTGGTGGGGTCTCCGAGGCGGATGACTCTTTTCATACTTTTATCGGCTTTCATTCTGGAGATTTCACACCGCTTGCGACGTGAAGGCCAGGTTCAAGATTGACATTGTTTCCCAGCTGCGTGCGCGTGGCGCTAAACGCTTCGCTGCTACCGATGGCACTTAGGCACCGCGCAGGAATAAGTTGGTCAATTTTGCTGGCCGTAGCGGGCGCGTTGCAGAGAGCCTGTTCTTCTTTTTCCTTGCGAACGTGTTGCTCGTCGTCGCCATAGCTCGCTATGGCTCCTCCTCACGCCTTGCACCGCATCCGGCGACGGCCGCCAAATTGCCCAACTTATCCCTGCGCGGCGCCTAAGGTAGCGTTCACGCAAATCCTTCTGTCGTCAAATTTTTTCTTATTGTCAGGTGGTTAAGACTTCAGAAAGCAAGGGATCAAACGTTCCCACACGGCCGTTTGCATCGTCACCATATCTTGCGGGCCAGCATAGCCGGGCAAATTGCTCCAGTCCCACTGGACAAACAATTCGCGTTCCGAGTCGACAAGAAGGGACAGCCCGGCAAATTTGCCCGTCAAGGCCTTCTTGTTAAGCGTCAACAAGAAGGCGCCACCCTGTAACGCCTGGCGTTTCAGGGACACTCCGGCGCGGGCAGCCACGTCTTGCAACCAGCGTTCCCGCCAAGCAGATTGTTCACCGAAGTTATTACTTGAGGCACGTTCCAGTTTCAGTTGAGCGATAACGTCGCCGCCGTCTTGGGCAAGCAGAGGGAACGTCAACCGCTCATTCAGCGCAACCCAGTAACGCTCGCCTTGAACCTCGATGCCATAACCGCTAGCGCCGTGGTCTGCAATCTCTCCTATCTTGAAGGATGGGCGTGCGCATTCACCTTGGCGCTGCGCAATAGCGGTCAATGGGGGAGCGTTCTTTGCATGTGCGGCCATCGGCAATGCCAGACAGGCGACGGTGAAGAGGTAAGCGACGCAGCGGTGAAGGACGGTAGCGTGTAAATGCATGATCTTGCGCATAGATGTTCCTATGAGAGTGGGATGGAATTTCATTCGACGGTCCTGCTGTTATTTTCAATGCTGCGGGTAGTTGGCCGGATCGATGGCAGGCGTTACGGCATGCTTCCAGATATCGCCGCCGTTCGATCGCTTCTGACTCTTGCGCTTGTCCTCGGGCGGCGGGCTGATCATGATGATGCTCGCCTCATTCGCATCGCGCAGGTTGATCGCTGCGCTCACACCGCCATCGCGATAGCTGCC
>JAQGMD010000003.1 GCA_028292565.1 Burkholderia sp.
GACGGCCATTCGCACAGCGGCACCCTTGGGGGAGCCGAGATTATCCATCACCACGATGTCGCCTGTTCACAGTGTTGGCACGAGGACCTGTTCGACATACGCCTCGAACGCTTCACCGTTGATGGAACCGTCGAGCACGAGAGGCGCGACGATGCCCGCCGTACGCAGGCCCGCGATGAAGGTCGTCGTTTTCCAGTGCCCGTGCGGCACGCCCATGCGCAATCGCTCGCCCCGCGCGCAGCGGCCTCGGCGACGCGCCATGTTGGTCGAAGTCCAGGTCTCGTTGATGAAGACGAGGCGTTCGGGGTCGAGATCGAGTTGCGTATCGAACCAGTCCTGTCGGCGCTTTAGAACGTCTGGCCGATCCTGCTCGGTGGCGTGCGCGGTCTTTTTTCCATTTGATCCCGTGCCGAGCGAAGAACCGCCACAGCGTGCCGATCGCGAAGCGGTGACCGCGCGCGGCAAGTTCCCCCTGCAATTCAACGAGGGTCGCCACCGCAAACAATAACCAGATCAGCTTCATCGCGCCGACGCTTGATATCGGGGGACACTTCGCCGGGCGTCTCAAAGCGTTCGACGGTAACATCTATTCCGCCATGTTCGAGCCGGGCGATGACGGGTGTCAGATTATCGCTACCGCGTCGTGCGTTAGGATTAATCAGCATAAGCGCCCGGCGGCGCAGCGCTTCTGTCATTCGTGTCTCCGCTTTTCTCGCTTGAGCACATAATGCGTCGCGGCTCATAAACAACGAGCGCTACGCAAGCTGCCTTTAGAAAGACATTGTGCTGACAGCCTCAGGCCCGAAGGGGTTTAGCTCCAGGCAAAATCTTTTTGAGCGTAGTCCAGGCCGGGGAGACCAAATAGCCGACAACAGGAATTGCTATCGCGCCAGCCACAAGGCCGATAACGCCATAGCCCACAGTTTCCACGACCCAGCCAATCACGGCGCCGAAAACGGCGCTAGCGGCAATGGAGGCGTCGTGGATCTGGTCGCCGAGCAAGTGGAAGCCAAAGTCATGGAGGCCATGCACCAAAATGCTGCCACCAACCCAGATCATCGCGGCGGTGCCGAGGATGGTCAGGCCGATGAGAAAATAGGGCATGCCCAGCACGATCCCGCGGCCAATCGCACCCGGTGAGACCGGAGCCTTGCACGTCGCGCGCCATCCAGACCCCGATATCATCGGCCTTCACGATCAGCGCGACTGAACCGTAAACCGCGACGGTGATGCCGATTGCGACAAGCAGCAGGACGAAAGCCTGCGTGAGGAAGCTCTCGCCGGGCAGCTCGGCAAGCGTAATCGCCATGATCTCCGCAGACAGGATGAAGTCGGTCTTAATAGCGCTGCCGATCTTGGCATCCTCTAGCGTTGCGGCGTTGATGCTGGCTGGCTCGAGCCCTGCTTCATGGTCATTCGCCGCCTTTGGCGCAATCATGTGCCAGATTTTTTCGGCGCCCTCATAGCAAAGGTAGGCCCCACCCAGCATCAGTAGCGGAGTAATCGCCCATGGCAGCAAAGATCCCAGAACCAACGCGGTAGGGAGCAGAAAGATCAGCTTATTCTTGATTGAGCCCCTGGCGATCATGGCCACAATCGGCAACTCGCGAGCTGCGGAAAAGCCTGTCAAATACTTCGGCGTGACCGCAGCGTCATCGATGACGGCGCCACTGGCCTTCAGGCCGGCCTTCATGACCATGCCAGCGACATCATCCAGGGAGGCTGCTGCCACCTTGGCGATGCCGGCAATATCGTCGAGAAGTCCAATCAGCCCAATGCTCATCAATGCGATCCTATTCTGCCATATGGCCGCTACTACTATGGACCTGCGCCGATTTTTGACGTGATGCCTCGCAAAAGTCACCGGCCGCCTGTCTGCGAGAACTGCGCCAAGACAGGCGCGATGGAACCGCAGGGTCCACTAGATGCTTGGTCTGGGAATTTGGTGGTGCGGATCATGGATGAAACCTGGACCGCTCGTCTGTCCAGGCTTTGCAGATGGCTTCGTACGGCGTGAGACCGCATAGGGTCTTGAGACGGCGAGCGAAGTTGTAGGCTGCGACGAAGTCGGCAAGGTGTTGCCGGAGACCGTCGGGCTCGGTGAAGTGCGTGCCGTTGTCTGTCAGCACCGTGTGTATCTTGTAGGGGACGGACGCAGCAAGGGCCCGGAGGAAGTCGCCAGCGACACGCCTCGTCGCTTTCTCGTGCAGCTCGACGAAAGCGAACTTCTATGTCCGGTCGATTGCCACGAACAGGTAGAGCATGCCCTCCTCCGTTCGCACCTCGGCGATATTGATGTGGAAATAGCCAATCGGATATCGCTTGAACTTGGAGCGCTGGCTTGTCGCCTTCGACGCCGGGCAGCCGCGAGATGCCGTGGCGCTGGAGACAGCGGCGCAGGGATGACCGCGTCAGATGCGAGATCGACGCCTGGAGTGGTAGAGGCAATCGTCGAGCGGCAGCAGCGTATGCCGACGGAAGGCAACGATGACGGCTTCATCCTCGGGCGACAGCACCGTCGATCTGGGATCCGTCGGGCCCGTCTTGCGATCGACCGTCCAAGTCCGCTTCTTCGACTTCGCCACGGTCTTTTGGTTGATTCCGTGGCGCTTCGCCAGCGCCCTTAGGCTCCCTTGACTATGCTGTATCGCTCGACGGACTGCCGCAGTCGTCGTGGCGCTTGCGTGGTGAACCTGGCCCATAGTGCCTCCTTCCACTCATGCGAAAAGACTGCACCATCAAAGCCCGGGATCAAACATCCCAGGATGAACTAGTTTCGTTCCTAGCTACTGTACATCCACCCATGGATGTCCTTCAGTGGCCGGCACGCCCAGTTTTAAACGGCGTGCCGGACCACTGGCCGGGCTTATCAGCGCCGCATCTCGAGAAGCCTTATTACATTGCCCGTGCCGGTCAGGACCAGTGCGACAGGAGTAACTTGCGCCCTGCACTTAGTTGAGCCGCTCTCTGCACATTCCCGGTTCGCGGCTTTCGGGTCGCGTGAAAGCTAAGATAGCCCCGCCGCCCCCGCCCGTGCTCGCAACGGCCATAGTAGGCTTGGGTCTTATCGGATCCGTGGCTGGCGGCAATGGCGACCTCCTCACCCGCCCCGAACGTTTTCTTCAGGTCAGCGATGGTCTGCGCCCGCAAGACATAGGGGGTGATGTTGACTGAGCAGCCGGCCAGCGCGCGCTTCGCGAGGCTCTGAAGCGGTTTTCTCATCTCGTCCTTCGCTTCAAGTCGGACACCGATTGGCCCATCGCTGCAAGCCTCGGCGAGGAAACTGGCGGCAGGTAATGCCAAGTTCGGGTCGATCAGGATAGTCGACGTTCCGGTACCCGCCAGGCCGCTCCGGCTCTTGGCAGCGCGGACTATGATTTTAAGGATCCCGTCGACGTTCTCGATGATGACGCTGTTGCAGCCGGCCATGTCAGCGGGTCGGACCGGGACCAGAATAGCGACCGCCAAGTGCAATCGGAACCTCCATTCACTGTCGGTCC
>JAQGMD010000043.1 GCA_028292565.1 Burkholderia sp.
ACCAAACCTGTCAACAACTAACTTTCTGTTCCGGACGCGTGTAGAAGGATCTATATATTAGTGCAATGATAATATTTTATGCAATACCCGAGCACTTTTCGCCTTTTACATGAATGAAGGCAATAAATTACGTTGCCAATCCATTCGTGTCCCGATAATATTGTTTAGGTACCTAATCAAACAAAGCGCGACTGAAGGAGCCAACCACATGAGCCAGCCCAACAGCAAAATCAGCCGGGAGCCGCCCATGCCTATGGACTGGCGCGAAGCGGCATCGAATGAACGGATGGCCCACCTCATCAAGATCGCAGCCCGGGGCCACGCCCGCGGACTGCAAATGCGCCTGAAGCAGCATTCTGTGCTGTATGGTCACTGGACGCTCTTGCGTGTCCTGTGGCAAACCGACGGCATTACCCAGCGTCAGCTCAGCGAGCAGGCCGGCATCATGGAACCAACGACCTTTTCGGCCGTGCAGCAGATGGAAAAGCTCGGTTACGTGACCCGTCAGAAGATGCCGCACAACGGCAAGGAAGTCCGTATCTTCCTGACGCTGAAAGGAACAGGTCTGCGCAACCTGGTGGTCCCGGCGGCGGAGGAAGTCAACCGCATCGCGCTTGCCAACATACCTTCTGCCGACCTGGCCGTTACGCGCCGGACCTTGCTGGCCATAATTGAAAACCTGTGCGCGGATGAAATGGCAGTCGGGGAAAGTGACTCTGTTGGAATAGAGGACGAGGACGCCAAAGCCGGGGATTCTGCGTCATGAGCGGCCCCGCTCATAAAGGCGCCGATTCCCGGGTCCGCGTCGGGATTGTGGGCCTGGGGGCGGCGGGACGCGCCTTCATTCCGGCTATTCAGGCACATTCCGGGTTTACGCTTGTGGCCGTGGCGGATCCGATAGAGAGCATTCGTGCAGGCATTGCCAGCGAACTCAATGTTTCCGCGTATGCCACTATCGACGCCCTGCTCCGGCATCCGGGTCTGGATGCGGTGTTTGTCGCCACACCCACCGAACTGCATCCGCCACACGTTGCGCAAGCATGCGCCTCCGGCAAGCATGTCCTTGTCGAAAAGCCGATGGCAGTGCACGTCGATCAGGCAAAGAAGATGATTGCCGACGCTGAAGAAGCCGGCGTCGTGCTCCTGGTTGGACACTCGCATAGTTATGACCTTCCCATCAAGCGCATGCGGGAACTCATCGCGGGCGGGTCTCTGGGGCGCGTGCGTATGGTTAACACCTGGTGTTTTTCCGACTGGATCTACCGCCCGCGCCGCCCGGAAGAACTTGATACCAGCATGGGTGGCGGCGTGACCTTGCGACAGGGGTCGCACCAGTTTGACATCATCAGGCTGCTCTGCGGAGGCGTGGTACGTAGCGTCAAGGCGAAGACATTCGATTGGGACCCCGATCGGCGGGCTCTCGGCGCGCATATTGTCTATCTCGATTTTGCCGGGGGCGCCGCGGCCACGGCTGTGTATAACGGCTACGGCAACATGTCGAGCATGGACCTGTGTTTTAACGTCTCAGAGTGGGGCTTTCTTCAGCCGCCGGAGCGCAGAGTTACGGCACGCAAGCCGACAGCGAACACGTCGCCGGAAGCCGAGCTGCGCGCGAAACAGGAACGCGCCAGGAATGCGATTCCCACGTCCGCGCCGTTTCAGCCTTTCTTTGGACTTACCGTCGTCAGTTGTGAACGGGGTGACATTCGACAATCGCCCCAGGGGTTGTATGTGCATACCCAACAAGGCCGCGAGGAAATCGTCCTGCCCACTGATCAGTCCCCACGCGATCTGGTGATGTCCGAGTTTCATGATGCAATTACCGGAAGAGCGCCCGCGTTACATGACGGCCGCTGGGGCCTTGCCAATCTGGAAGTGTGCGACGCCGCGATTGCTTCATCCGCGACTGGTGCCGAGGTACTCCTTCATCACCAGGTCGCTACTCCTGCACGATAAACAGTGGAGCCAACATCGCCGATCACCATGATTGAGTAGCGGCAAGGCGAACAAGCCAGATAACCTCCTCCAGGCCCGAAATATTTCCCATCGAAGGCGTATAGTGATACTGCCGATCGCGGCTGGTTCACGCACTGTAATCGATGAGGAAGCCATCATGAAAATTCTTGTTGCAGCGGACGGGTCCGATTATTCAGTGAAAGCAGCGGAATACATCGCCACGCATTTCATGGAGTGCCCGGTGGAGACACACCTTCTCCATGTGCATCTACCCATTCCGCGTGGACTTGCGCTAGCGCGAGCCGAAAAGCTGTTCGGCGGCGATGTTGACGACCGCTACTACAAGGAAGAGTCCGAAGCGGCACTTGCACCGGTGGAACAGATTTTTCGAAAGCGTAACCTTCCGTTCAAATCGACGTACCGGGTCGGCGAGATCGCTGAAGAAATTAACCGCTACGCATCGGAGAACAAGATAGACATGATCGCCATGGGATCCCATGGGCGTGGTGGCCTGACGAACCTTGTGATGGGGTCGGTTGCAACCAAAGTGATGGCGATGTCGCGTATCCCGGTTTTGATAGTGCGCTAAGGAAGCCGTCTAAATATTCCACTGCCATTTGCGCGCCGAAAGACCTCGAAGGCAAGCGGGCAGCCAATCGGGTCGACACAGTCGGTATAGATGAAGCTTAGCAGCGTGACCCGTCCGGTCGTGTAACGCGACTTCATATTCCACATGACCATGGTGCTGCCAAATCGCTTCATCGCCTCTGGATCGTTCACCAGCTTGCCCAGCTCGGCCATGTAATTCTTCCGGCCGGTGAAACTGGAGGTAAGCATCCCGTCTGTTTAATCTGTAGACAGTAAGCAAGTGTTGCAGGAGCGAGTTCGATTCCAGCGGAGGCGCCATGGTGGAAACTCACGGTCTTACTCATATCAGCCTTGCAGTGCTCAACCCACAGCGGTCACTGGATTTCTATGCGAGCGTGTTCGGCGTGCGCGAATACTTCCGCGATGAAGACCAGATTCAGGTTCAAGGGCCAGGCCCGTTCGACGTGTTGGCGTTCGAACGTAACGCAAGCACCGCCGGCGCGGCCGGTGGCATCGCTCATTTTGGGTTCCGTCTCAAGAAGCCCGCGGATATTTCAGTTGCCATTGCAGAGGTTGAGCGCACGGGCGGCAAACTTCTCCATCGTAGCGAATTCGCTCCAGGCTTCCCCTTCGCCTTCGTCGCCGACCCTGATGGCTATGAGATCGAGCTGTGTTTCGAATAGCGGCATCGGCATGATTTTCCTTCTCAGAGTAGAAGTCAACATTGCACGGTAACCTAAAGTTTGCACAAACTCGAAATTATGCATAAAATGCCCCATCAACAAGATGCGGGCACAGCATGAATGACCGAACTGATCCTCTGGACCTATTACCCTTATCCGAACAAGCGTTCCTGAAGCTGCGCCGCGATGTCCTCTGCGGTAATTTGTGGCCGGGCAGGAAGCTGAAAATCGACGAACTGCAGGAGCTGTACGGCTTGTCCAGCAGCCCGTTACGCGAAGCGCTGAGCCGGCTGAGTCAGGAAGGGTTAGTAAGTGCGGATGTGCGGCGGGGCTTTCGTGTGGCACCAGTGTCCCGCGACGATCTGGCGGACATCACCCATATGCGGCTGTTGCTCGACGTCCAAGCGTTGCGCCTGTCGATCCAGCACGGGAACGACGACTGGGAAGCGGGCATAGTCGCTGCGTTCCATCGCCTCGCACGCTACGAATCCCGCCTTGACGGAGGTCCGGTGGTGCTCGACGACGAATGGGGACAGGTCCATCGCGGGTTTCATATTGCGCTGCTTGCTGCCTGTCCTTCAGAGCGGCAGCTGGCCGCATGTTCCAGCTTGTTCGACCAAAGCGAACGTTATCGCCGTTTCTCAGCACGGTTTCGCACGGTCCCTAAAAACAAAAAACGTGAACACAATAAGTTGATGGATGCCGCACTGGAAAGGGATGCCGACCGGGCGTGCGAGTTGCTGACGGCACATATCAACGGCACGCTCAAGAACGTCGAAATCGCGCTGGAGCATCACGACGAGCTTACCGATTGAAGGACTGACCGGTTGTCAGATCCGATCACACGGCCGCCGCGACGGCGCCTCAATAAATAATTAAAGGAGACGCATATGCTTGCAGTGACCCGACCTACACCATCGCATTTCGGTATCTATGTGACCGATATTCAACGGATGGTGGACTTTTATACGACGGTGTTCGGCCTGACCGTGACGGACCGCGGCGAAGGCCGCACATTCAAGAACGAACTGGTGTTCATGAGCGCCACCGAAAACCAGCACCATCAGCTGGTCCTTGCATCGGGACGCCCGAAGGAGGCGACGATCAGCACGGTCATGCAAATCTCGTTTCTGGTACCGGATATCCAGTCGATTCGCGACATCCAGGCAAAGGCCCTTGAGCATGGCGCAACGCAGATGCGCGGGCTGAACCATGGCAACGCCCTGTCCATTTATTTCGCCGACCCCGAAGGCAACACCATCGAAGTCTATATCGACACGCAGTTTTACGTGGCTCAACCTCATGGCGACCCGCTCGATCTCGACAAGAGCGATGAGGAAATCATGCGTGAAACGGAAGCGATCTGCCGCGCCGACCCGACCTTCATGCCGCTCGATCAGTGGCAGGCAAAATTCAAGAGTTCGAATTCCGCCGCCTGAGCCGACATTCAAACAAACTATCCAAATACAACCGGAGACACTATGAAACTGCTCACTTATTTACATCAAGGGAAAGAACGCTGGGGCGCCGTGGTCGGCGACGGCGTGGTCGACCTCAGCGCGGCCATGCCGCAATACCCGCAACTGGCTGACTACATCGCGTCGCAAGCCTACCTTAAGGCAGACGAGCATGTGCAAGGGCGCAAAGCCGATGTGTCGCTGACTGAAATATCTTTTCTACCTGTGATTCCGCGCCCCGAGAAAATCGTTTGTGCCGTGCGTAACTACATGGATCACCACCAGGAAGTGCTCGCAGCAGGCATGCATCGCGAGCTGTCGGAATTCCCGCCGATATTTCTTCGCGTGTGGCGCTCGCAGTGCGGCCACGGCCAGCCGATCGTTCGCACGACGGTCTCCGAATCGCTGGACTGGGAAGGCGAACTGGCGGTCATCATCGGCAAGGAAGGACGCAATATTCCGGTTGAACAGGCTTATGACTATGTCGCCGGCTACTCCTGCTACAACGACGGCAGCGTGCGCGACTGGCAATTCCATGCGAAGCAGATCGCATCCGGCAAGAATTTTGAATCGACCGGCGCATTCGGACCCTGGATGGTCACCGCCGACGAAATCGCTCCCGGCCGCCAGTTAAAGCTCGAGTTGCGGCTCAACGGCGAGGTTAAGCAATCCAGCCATACCGGGCACATGATTTTCCCGATCCCGACGCTGATCAACTACGCATCGACCATCTTCACGCTCATGCCCGGCGATGTCATCGTCACCGGCACGCCGGCCGGAGTGGGCTGGAGCCGCAAGCCACCTCAGTTCATGAAGCCGGGCGACACGGTGGAGGTGGAAATCGAGGGGATCGGCATCTTGCGCAATCCGATCACGGAGCAAGAATGATCCTCAGCTGACTGCCGCGGCATTCCGCGGGTGAAATGCAAGTCCATAAAACTATACGAGGAGACAACCATGGACCGCAGGACATTCATCACTTCAGGTGCAATTGGCGTGGCCGCCATGACTGCCGGATTGCCGGCATGGGGGCAGGCCTATCCGGATCGGTCGCTAAAGATCCTGCAAGGCTTCGCGCCCGGCGGCAATGCCGATACGATTGCACGGCTGATCGGCAGCGAGATCAGCAAGTCGCTAGGCCAGCCTGTGCTCGTCGAGGCCCAGACCGGCGCGGGCGGCATCCTCGCCTCGGCCAGCGTGGCCCGCGCCAAGCCGGATGGCCACACTCTGTTGCTGGCCACCGGCGGACATGCCGTCGCGGGAGCGCTGTACAACAACCCGCAGTATCAGACCGTGGCGAGTTTCGAGATGATCTCGACGATCACCTACTTCCCGTTCCTGGTTGTGGCCAATGCCAACTCAAAGTTCCACAATTTCCGCGACGTGATGGCGGCAGCAAAGAACAGCGCGGATGGGCTCGACTACGGATCAGCCGGCATAGGCTCCACGCATCACCTGGCAGGCGAACTGCTCGCCAGGATGGCCGGCATCAAGCTCATGCATGTCCCCTACCGCGGCGATGCGGCATCGGTTACCGCGCTGCTTTCCGGCGAGATACCGCTGATCATCGCGCCGGCGACCGCGGTCATCAGTCACATCCAGGCCGGCAAACTGCGTGCCCTGGCAGCGACCGACTCACAGCGTTGGAAACGCCTGCCGGAAGTGAGCACGGTCGCCGAACAAGGCGTGCCGGGCTATGAGGTGCGTTCCTGGGCGGGACTGATGGCGCCGGCCGGTACACCGCGACCAATCATTGATCGGCTCAATGTCGAAACGCTCAAGGCGCTCCAGAACCCCGCGCTCAGGGCAAGACTCGAGGACATGGGCGGCGAAGCGCGCGGCAGTACTCCGGAGGAGATGAAAGCCATGGTGAGCACCGAGCTGCAGCGGTGGACACGGGTGGTAGCTGACGCGCATATTCAGAAACAGTAAGCGGACCCGCGCGAGAAAGGAGTGGCAAGCATGAAAGCGATACAGGTAAAAGTGCCAGGGGGGCCGCAGGCGCTCGAACTTGTCGACATCCCGGTGCCCGCGTTGCGCGAAGGCCAGGTGCTGGTCAAGGCGCACGCGATCGGCGTGGGCAAGCCCGACGTGCTCATCCGTAACGGCACCTATCGCTGGATGCCGCCATTGCCGGCAATTCCGGGCGGCGAAATGGTCGGGCATATCGACGCGATGGCGCCGGACGTGTCCGGGCTAAAGATCGGCCAGCCGGTGCTGGTCAGTTCGCGGGATCTGCCGGTGCGCGGCGGCTGCTACGCGGAATACATCGCGGTTCCCGCGTCAGCGGCCATACCCTTACCGGACAACGTCGATCTGGACCTGGCAATCAATATTCCCAATTACCAGCTCGCTTGCGCATTGCTATACGAGGCGGCACGGGGAGTCGAGCCGAAGTCGGTGTTCATCAATGGCGCCGCGGGCGGAGTAGCAAGCGCGGTGATCGACCTGTGCAGGCTCGACAGTGTGACAGTGATCGGTTCGGCCAGCACCGAAGAAAAATGCGCGTTCGCTCGCAGGCAGGGCGCGACCCACGTCATCAATTACCGGAACCAACAGGTCGCGAAGCGGGTCCTCGAGCTGACTGCTGGGCGCGGCGTCGACCTGATTCTCGATCATGTAGTCGGACCGCGCTTCACCGATCAGTTCGACATGCTGGCGCCCATGGGCCTGATCATCAGTTTCAACGTGCTGGGTGGCATGCCGGAAAAGGATCTGTTCAAGGAGATGCGCGCGCATCTGAACAAGAGCCCGGCGGTGCGCTGCTTCACGATGCATACCTATGATCATGACCCGGCGATCCGGCGACGGCTGATCGAACGCGTGCTCGCGCTCTTTGCGAGCGGCAAGGTGCAGCCCATGATATTCGACCGCCTTCCGCTGGCGCAGGCGCGACGCGCCCATGAACTGCTCGATAACGGCGATATTCTCGGCAAGCTGATCCTCAAACCTTGAATACCCGTGCTTCGAAAGGCGCCGGCCTATGCGCGGGCCGGATCGCCGTTACTTCAGATACGGTACAAGACGCGCGCGTTGTCGTGCCAGAACGCGTCGACCGCGCGCACCCATGCAGACTCCGGCAGAGCGAAAGCTTTGGCGGTATCATCACGCGACCACCGGGCGATTCATCCCTATGTGCCGTCGGTGGCCGAAACCGGCATAGGGTTGTTTCACTTTTTACCTACCAACCACGGACAGAAACATGACCAACAAGAAGATCGCAGTAATCGTAGGAAGTCCACGCAAGGCATCCATCACCCGCAAAATGGCACAGGCACTGATGACAATGGCTCCTGGGTCATTTGACATGCAGATCGTCGACATCACGCAACTCCCGTTCTATAACCAGGACCTGGAAGACGCTGGCACCCCACCTTCCGCATGGCTCGAGTTCCGTGAGCAGATCAAAGGCGTCGATGGTCTGCTGTTCGTCACCCCCGAGTACAACCGCGGCCTTCCCGCGCTGCTGAAGAACGCGCTCGACGTCGGTTCGCGTCCTTTGGGAAAGAGCGTATGGAGCGGCAAGCCGGGTGCGGTCGTAACTGTCTCGCCCGGTCCGCTGGGCGGTTTCGGTGCGAACCATAGCTTGCGACAGTCACTGGTATTCCTGAATGTGCCGTGCATGCAGCAGCCGGAAGCGTACATCGGGGGCGCGGCCGCATTGTTCGATGCCGACGGCAAACTGACCAACGACAGTACGCGTGAATTCCTGGGAAAATACATGAGTGCGTTCGCTGCCTGGGTGGAGACGCACACGAACAAGTAAAGCAGGAAAAGGCCGCATAGGACAGACCGCGCTTCATCGTGGCCTGCCCTCTGATACATCAACACATTTGCTTCGCGGCTTACACCGAGCGGGCGAGCTTCACCTGAATGTGATCAAGTCACTCCGGCTAAGTGTCACCTTCTTGTCCGCAAGTGGCGTGTTGTCCGCATTGGTATATCCGGGTTGATTCAGAAGCTGGTAACGCGCCACCTGCGTGTTCACAGCAACGGGACTCGATATTCCGTCGTCTGCAACGACGACCGTGAATCCCCTTGTATTTGCATGGAACGATGTGTAGAGCACCGCGCCATTCGCTGCGCTGCCTGCGACGACCAACGTGGTGATATTCCGTTGCTTCAGAATATCTTCAAGATCCGTATTCGTGAATTTATTCGCGCTCGACACGACCGTAGGCTCGCCGCTTCGTGGTGCGACCTCTGCCAGCATCGGGGAAGGCCCCGCCGGCGTCGCGGTAGACGAATAAATCACGGGAACATTTGAGGCGCGGGCTTTGCTTAACAGCGACGCAATGGCGGGCACGGATGCGACGCACGCCGGACGCGGCTGGCATACTGCAGAGCTGATGTCGAGTATAAGCAGTGCACTTGTCCTGGCGTCTACAGTCACCGGAACAACTGCAGGGATACGAAGGCTTACTGCATTGCCGGAGTTATCTGTTGCAGTAGCGGATGACTGGGTCGTAGTCGTCGGGTTCGTGCCACATGCCGTCAAGACGCCAAGTAAAAGTAGTGCTGCAAGTGAATGCAGCGATTGCGTGCTTCGCATAATAGTCTCCTCCGTTTTATCTCTGTCGCCCGAAATTGGAAATTCAATTCATGGGAGAATTCGCACTCCGCGCAACCATTTTACAATGCGAGAACGAAACGAGCCGAAGCGTGGGACAGCCCACTGGAAAGCCATTCAATGTCACGTGCCCAGGTTTTTCTTTTCACAGCGTTATCCATGATCGCATTTGCGGGCAATTCGCTCCTGTGCCGAATGGCCCTGACGCACACCACCATTGATGCAGCCAGCTTCACTTCAATTCGGATATTGTCCGGCGCGATGGTACTTTGGCTGCTCGTCATGGCCAGGCGCCAAACAATTTTTACAGCAGGAAGCTGGTATTCGGCGCTCGCGCTTTTCGCCTATGCGGCCGGCTTTTCATTTGCCTACGTGAGCCTGCCGGCCGGTACAGGCGCCCTACTACTTTTCGGCGCCGTACAGGCAACCATGATCAGCTTCGGCTTATGGAACGGAGAACGATTACGGCAACGGCAGATCGCCGGATTGGTACTCGCTTTCGCGGGGCTGATCGGTCTTTTGCTGCCGGGACTGTCGGCGCCGCCACTGCACGGCGCCCTGTTAATGCTGGGCGCCGGCGTAGCATGGGGCGTCTATTCTCTACGCGCAAAAGGCGCGATAGATCCTACCCAGGTCACTGGAGGGAACTTCATGCGCGCAGTGCCTTTTGCTGTCGCGCTCAGCATCGTCATGCTTCCGTCGGCCTCGCTCGATCGCTCCGGGATCATGTACGCGATTGCTTCTGGCGCCATGGCTTCAGGCGTCGGATATGTGATCTGGTACAAGGCCTTGCGTGGATTGAAGCCGACTAACGCGGCGACGGTTCAGCTCAGCGTACCTGTTATCGCGGCCATTGGAGGCATTGCGTTCCTCGGCGAGCCCGTCACGTTGCGCCTGGTGATTACCTCGATAGCGATACTTGGCGGGATCGCGCTGGTTACCTTTGATCCGCAGCGTAGCCAGTAACGGCTGTTGCAAACCATCCCTAAACGACCATTTGACCTGTTTGCCTCATTTGATTTGTTTGTATTACGCGCGACGTCGCCGGAGCGTCCGTCGATGAAACCCTTGCCGGCGTGAGGAGGAGTCATAGCGAGCTATGGCGACGACGAGCAACACGTTCGCAAGAAAAAAGAAGAACAGGCTCTGTGCAACGCGCCCGCTACGGACCAACTTATTCCTGCGCGGTGCCTAAGCCTTAACCCCGGCGTATTCAGCTTGTTCCTTGTATTAGCTTGCAAGCAGTGTATCCTTAAATTAATTTTCGACACCGGCGTGCATGCGGGTTGATCATTTGGCGTTCGATCCGAGGTCAACTCGAAGGAAATCAATATGAAATCCCTCATGCTAGTCGCGCTTATCGCGTTCGCGCCGTCGATCGGGCACGCGGATGCCAAGGCCGGCGAAAAGAAGGCGCAGATATGCCTGCTATGTCACAAGCCCAACAATCCCACGGCTTCGGTTCCTACGTTGGAGGGCCAGACGCGCGAATATCTCTACAACCAGATCAATGCATATAGAGAGAAACGGCGCCCCGATCCGTCCATGCAGACTAATGTCTCGAGGCTCTCAGACAAGGACATGCGCGATATAGCCGAGTACTTTTCCTTGCAAAAGCCGGTTCGGGGGGCGCCCCAATTAGACACAGCAAAGATCGCCAAGGGGAAGTCAAAGACTTAATCACTTCAATGCAGCACATGCCACGTACCCAATTTCTCGGGCAAGAAAGAAGTCCCCCGCCTCGCGGGGATGGATCCTCGCTATGTTGCCCCGCAACTGGTCGCCTTCGCTACGGGGAAGCGGACGCATCCGCCGGTCGATGGCATGAATGGCATTTCGGGTGACGATGCAGAGGATATTGCGCAGTACTTTGCGCAACTTGAATAGTGGGCAGAGAACCTTTGCATACTGTCGACGCATACAAGCAGACGCGGCTAAGGCCTAAGCGTTTTCCTAGCCCCTTACTTCTTCCGCGGCCGGGGCATGCGATACCTTATCGCGCGACGCACTGGGTCGAACGATGCAGGTGCCTGAATCGTAGCGACATGATGTTTTCTGAAGACTTCAGCTCTGCGAAGAGGTCAATCCAGAGCTTGTTTTCTCGAGCCGCCATGGATATTCATGGTCTGTCCCCGAGTTTTTTCCCTTCATCTTGTTGACGACGTCGCTGGCGTCGTACAGGCGATTGGCATGCGGCCCACCGTGAATCCATAGTTCGCATTTCCCTCGAAATTCGGACACTTGCCGACATTGTCGTTTTGTCTATGCTGCCGTTGCTCTCGCTGACGGCTTCCTCGGACCGATTCCCTCTCCTTTGCGCACATGGTTGCGAAGACAACGGTCGCTGCGCTCGCATGCGATCTCGCGTTCCGAAATGGTACTGAAATAGCTATCGACTATAAAAAACTGCATTCAAATAGCTATAGGTCCCGCACGTCAATATCAAGCTGACACGCTTCGTTCAAGCCTTGATAACGACCATTAAATAATTTCCCAAATTAACTGTTTTTCGCAATTTCCCCGGAACCATTTTGCCAAGCGGAAACTCTGACTCTGCACTTTCCGTGGGGAAACGTCAGGCAGCTTAATAACTTAATCTTGGGGGGATCTGCATGGGCACACTCGTCAATCAATCGACATCATAAATTCGCCCTGTCCAGCGCGTACGCGCTGATATTGACAGCATGTGGCGGAGGCTCCGACGGGGCATCAAATTTAGCGG
>JAQGMD010000062.1 GCA_028292565.1 Burkholderia sp.
GCAGGTCAGCCATTCCCCCCGTATATCTCTGGAGACTTTGCATGACAATCAACCTGAAACAGATGTGGGCGCTGATCAAAACCGCGGCCACATCCTGGAGCGACGACTATGCGCCAAGCATGGGGGCCGCACTCGCCTACTACACAATGTTTTCGATTGCCCCCCTGCTGCTGATCGTGATCTCGATAGCCGGCCTGATCTTCGGTGAGGAAGCAGCGCGAGGCGAGATATTCGGGCAGCTGCAAGGCATGATGGGTGAGGAAGGAGCGGCGGCGATACAAGGCCTGCTGCAAAGCGCCAGCAAGCCGGCAACGAGTGTCATGGCGACCATCATTAGCCTGCTCCTGTTGATCGTCGGCGCCACAACCGTATTTGCCGAACTGCAGAGCGATCTGGATCGGATCTGGCGTGCACCGGCGAAAGACCAGAAGTCCGGAATCTTCGCGCTTCTGCGGGCGCGCCTGCTGTCATTCGGCATGGTCCTTGGAATCGGTTTTCTTCTGATGGTGTCGCTGGTCGCCAGCGCCGGCGTGTCCGCATTGGGCAAATGGTGGGCGCCTGCGTTCGGCGCATGGGAAGTACTGCTGCAGATCGTCAATTTTGTCGTCAGCTTCGGGCTTACGACGGCGGTCTTCGCAATGATCTATAAATTCATGCCGAGGGTACATATCGCCTGGCGCGATGTATGGATCGGCGCCACGGTGACCGCGATGTTGTTCACCATCGGAAAATTCCTGATCGGCCTCTACATCGGCAAAAGCGGCGTAGCCTCCGGCTTCGGCGCAGCCGGCTCCATGGTGGTGGTACTGGTGTGGGTGTACTACTCGGCGCAGATTTTCCTGATGGGCGCCGAGTTCACTTGGGCGTACGCACATGCATTCGGCTCGCGCAAGGGACAGAAGCCGGCCGGTGCGGCCGCTGCCGGACTGCATGACAGCGCCGCCGTCAAATCGGGCGCTGCGCGCAAGCTGCCCACTGAACAGGACCTGGCCGGGAATCCACAGTTAAGGGGCCGGACCGGAAAATCATGAAGAGTATGGATGGCCTTACCATAGTCGAGCTGATGGTTATGCTGCTGATCGTTGGCGTCGCGGCGACATTCGCAGTTAACTACATCATAGACAAGCGATGCGAAGACGAACCTTCGCGCCAGCTTTGCAGGGACAGGGCGGCAGCTAAATAAGACCGGCGCGGCGTCGTCTTGATGTGTGACCGGTAAATCGGCGAGCGATCCAACCGAACAGCCAGCACAACAGCCCGAGCGAGATCACGACAATAGCGAGTTGCGCAAGGCTTTCGGTACGGACCCGCCATTTCTCTTTCTGCCAGAGCGCGTGCGCCGCGCTTTGGTCAGCCTGTGGAAAAACGAAGGAACGAGCCACCGTTCGCGTATAGGCGCGGACTTGCGGCGAGTTTTTCACTTCTATCCATGACGTCCCGTCTTCGTCTGTGGAATACGGGATGAACTTCAGGCTGTTTTTTTCTACGGCCTTGAAGCACAAGTCGATGTTGAAATACCTTCCGTCCGGACCGACCCGGTAAAAATATTCGCGCGGGTCATCATCGCCGCAACGCTCGACCCTGACCGGCGCCTTACCCGGGGACTGCACCTGATAGGTCAGCCATACATGCGGCTCCGTCTTCCAGGCGTTCACCGTTCCGACGACGACCATGAGCGCGAGTCCGGCAAGGATCAGCGTCCTTGCTCTCTTCGACAGGTTTGCCAGCATTTTTTCTCCCTTTGCTTCAACAGGTAGTCGATAGCTGGGCTCAGGGTAATACCGGAAGCGGCATAGGCCGTTGATATAAAGCAGAGGCGAAAGGCGTAAGATTATTGTCAACCACACAACGTCTTTGCTTGGGTGTCAACCGGACACAACAGCGTTACGTTTCTTTACAGCAATAAAAGTCGACCTAGTCTACATTGGCCATTCCGGCGTAATTTTCCGCCGCTTTCCAAGAATTGCGACATCTCAGTGGGGGAATGGCTATGTTGATTACACGACCCGCTCTCGCTCTAACGGTGACTTGCATGCTCAGCGTACCGCCCTTGACCGCCGCGTTTGGAGCCGATGTGACGATACCCGTCACAGCCACCCAGACCAAAGAGAAACGCATTCAGCGCGAGGACGCGAAAGCGGCAACGGGAAATCACGGTGCGGCGACCAGGAAGCGCCCCGAGAATAAGCGGCATCACAAAATTTCCACCTACAGCCTGTTGAGCGATTCACCTTTCAGGCATGGGACCGGTATAAGCGGAAAGCCCCGGTATTCAAGCCCGGACATGGGCATGGGGCTCGGGACCGGCCTCCACCAATCTCCATTGCGCGGCACAGCGCCCGACGCGCCGAAAAATAAGGACCGTATGCCGCTCGGTTCGGGCTACCGGACAGACGACGCCAACAGCGCAAGCGCCACCGTCGACTGCCGCGAAAAGGCGTCCCCGACAAGCCCCGGCCGGCGAGAAATGACCGCATGCTTCGTGCACAAGCTCGACAGGTCCTGGAAGACGCAGACTTATGTCTCAAGGCGATCTGCAGACGGCAATACGGCCTGGGGCGGCGGCCTCGCAGTTGGCTATGACTACTGAGTACCTTCTTCAACTTGTTCAGCGACAGATATGAAACGTACAGCCTCAATCGCCCTCCCCTTGATTTTAGTCGCACTTTCCGGCCCGCTTCACGCCGAGGGAGATCCCGCCTCGCCAGTCACGGTCGCACCGGCCGCCACGGAAGCGTTTGAAGACCGGGTCCGGTTGGCGAAGGAGGCGGAGGAAGACGAACTGTTCAAAACGTATCGCTCGCGGCTCCTGAAGCGGAACAGCCGCCATCTCGCTCGTACCATGCGTTCCTGTATCGCCCGCTCGCCCAAGCCGGACGCAAAAGCCTTCGAACTGGTGGCCGATATCAGAGCCGACGGGAAGGCGGACGCCATCGCGGTCAAGCCCCAGAACGAAGTCGCCTCTTGTTTTGCGTCCGGTTTTTCTGCGGTCGCCTACCCCCGGCCGCCTCAATTTCCGACGCGCGAAGCATTCCCTGTCACGATGAAGGTCCGCGTGGTGCGCTAGAGTGGGAGCAATTTTAAGGACATCTTCATTCGCCACCGAAGGTCAACTTGTAATCACGGCGGGACAGACTAACTTAAAGACCAAGTCGGCGTAAGCTGATGGTCCGCCGGGTGGCTTGGTAATATAGGCGACCCAAGGCGAGCAGAGATTATGCCGAGGAACAACCCGTTGACGCATAATTACCGAGAGTCGCGGTGTTGATTATTGTCGGCTCCATCCCCCTCACAGCGCCATCCATGGCGCGACTAAGCCCGCCCCTCCCGGCGGGCTTTTTTATGCGCCCGTTGCCGATACGCCAGAGCGCGCGATGGTATACCATCCTGCGGTATGCCGGCTGCCCGCGAGAAACGTCCGGGCCGCGCCGAACGATGCGTTCAACTTCCAAAAAAATGAATAACAAACACGTTTTCCTTTTGCCTGTTATCGGCCTTGTCAGTAATGCGTTTATATGGGGCGTCATGTGGTGGCCGCTGAAAGAGCTTCGTGCCCTCGGCTGGCATCCGCTATGGTCTACCACTGTCATCTTTCTGCTCGCGACCGCCGGGCTTTTGCTGTTCAAGCGCAATGCCATTTGGGAGTTCATCAATTCGCGCGGCCTGTGGATTATTGCGATCGCTGCCGGCGTGACCAACGGAGCGTTCAGCTGGGGCATGGCTATCGGCGATGTGGTTCGCGTCATCCTGCTGTTTTACCTGATGCCGATCTGGGCAGTGCTTTTTGCGCGCCTGCTTCTGAGAGAACCGATTACCAGGCTGGCGATATTGCGGATCGTATTGGCCCTGATCGGCGCTGGTCTTGTGCTCAAGCCGGAGGGCAGTGGACTGCCTGTCCCGTCAGGCCTTGCCGATTGGCTCGGGCTGGTTGGCGGCATGGCCTTTGCGATGAATAACGTGATGATCCGGCGCGAAGCGGATCGGCCTCGCGACGGACGCGCGTTCGCGATGTTTGTCGGCGGCCTCGTGATTCCTGGGGCGGTTGCCGCCGCGTTGAGCTCGGTATCCATTATCCAATTGCCCAATGTCTTCAATGGATACATTCTGTTTATCGTTGCAGGCCTGGGGTTCGCGGTATTGGTCGCCAATCTCGCACTCCAGTACGGCGCGGCAAAACTGCCGGCCAATGTGACGGCAGTGGTGATGCTGATTGAAGTCGTGATCGCCGCGGTTTCGTCTTTCATCATCGAAGGCACGTTGGTAACCGAAACGATGATAGTGGGCGGAGCGTTGATCATTACGGCGTCGGCACTCGCCGCGCTGGCAGGAAAGAAGCGGACAGAGCCGGCGGCTGAACAAGCGCTAAGCGCCTAGGCTTGAATAACAATGCATGTGCCGTATATGACGACATAAGGGCCGGACTTCACGTTGAACGTCCATTCCCTGATGAATCTGTCGGAGGCGCATCATGCAGAAGTTACACAAGCACCAGAGGTTGCTGCTGTTCGTGAAATGTCGCGGCCAGAAAGCACGGGAAAGAAAACGTATCCTGTATCGACGGCAATTGGAATCGCATGAGCCGAGCCCGTGATGTCCGATGCGAGAGACGCTCCCGCGCCTTGCACTGTCGAGCGGAAGCACCGAGGCGCTGAAATGGCTCGCACTGGTGTTGATGACGCTCGACCACGTCAACACATTTTTATACGACGGTAAGTTTCCGGTACTTTTCAAGCTCGGACGTATGGCCATGCCCATCTTTGGCTTCGTCCTTGCTTGCAACTTCGCGCGCCGTGAAGCCGTGGGAACCGGCGCCTATCAGCGGACCATGAAGCGCCTGGCGCTGTACGGTCTGTTGGCCTCGCCGGTGTTCGTAGCCCTGGTTGGATGGTGGCCGCTGAATATCATGTTCACGCTGCTGGTGGCGGCGGCGGTGATGTACCTGATGGAAAAGGCTGGACGCGGGCACGTCATTGCCGCCCTTTTGTTGCTCGCCGCCGGCGGTGCAATCGTTGAATTCAAGTGGTTCGGCCTGCTCTACTGCCTGGCCGCCTGGTGGTACTGCAAGGATCCGGACTGGCCCAGGCTGATTCTCTGGACTGCTTCCGCCGCATCGCTATACGCAATCAACCACAATCTTTGGACGGTCGCCGCCCTGCCCGTCATTTTTGCGGTGGACCGCCTTCGCATCCGCGTGCCTCGTTTACGGCACATCTTCTACGTCTATTATCCGGCCCATCTGGCCGTGTTATGGGCGCTTCCCAACTCATTCTGATCCAAAATCCCATTTTTATGGGATGGTCCGAAGCGGGGCTGTAGGTTGTAATTGGCTGCACTTCCTCGAAGGAGACAGCCATGCCGACACTGCGAAGCCCGATGACAGGAATAGCGTTAGTTGGGTTTGCGCTCTGCGCCCAATCCGCTCTTGCCCAAGCGCCTAAAAAGGCGGACATGAAATCGGTCGAGCGTGGACGCTATCTCGTGAAAATTGCGGGCTGCAACGATTGTCATACCGCAGGCTACGCCCTGTCCGGGGGCAAGGTGCCGGAAAAACAGTGGCTGACCGGCGATCAGCTTGGCTGGCTCGGCCCGTGGGGAACCACCTACCCGAGCAATTTGCGGTTGTACATGGACAAGGTGTCTGAAGCCGAGTGGCTCAAGATCGGGAAAACGGCGCAATTCCGACCGCCGATGCCATGGTTCGCGCTGCACGATATGCGAACACAGGACCTGCGCGACATCTACCGTTTCGTCAGGTATCTGGGGCCGGACGGCGAGCAGGCGCCAAGCTATGTCCCGCCTGGCCAGGAGCCGAACGGACCTGTGATCGTCTTTCCGGCGGCGCCAAAATGACGGGCTAGCCGACGTTTCAATCTGGATTCAATTTTAATCAGTGCGATTAGCCGCACTGTGCTTCCTTCTCAATGTCAGAGCCGGTAACGGCCGACTTCGCGTTGCTTTCCTTGCCGTCAAGAACGATGGCAAAACGACAATTTATGGGAGAATTCGGACGCGGAACGCGAGCGCCGAACCGGATTCAAAGGTCGGGTTGCGCTGGCTCATGACTGGCCGCCCCGACCTGATATATACTGTACATCCATACAGTTTTTAACATTAAAGCAGATCCCATATGAAGTTCTTCGAAGCCCATAAACTGATAGCGGTGAAAGAGAGACTGGCGCTCGCGGTGAACGAAATCGTGGAGCGCCATCGAACCGAAGGCCACGTGCTGACCTGGCGCCTGGTGCATGAAATCGAAAAGGAAGCGATCAAGAGGCTGGAACGCGCCGGCGACCTCGACGTCAAGTACATACGCATGGTGCGTTCTTCGCGCTGGGGTTATGTCCCGAGGGTTGACCAGCCGGCGGACCTTGAGAACCACAAGGAATTGCCGGTCGCCCTGACCATCATCCAGCACGCTTACCACACGTGCCATTAGCATGCCTAGCAACGACCATCAGGCTGTGGCTTGATCATTCGTTCGGCGC
>JAQGMD010000092.1 GCA_028292565.1 Burkholderia sp.
CTACTACGTCAGCCAGTCAGTCCTGAAGGGCAGCGCCGCGGACGGGCCGGCCATCGCGCGTATCTCCGCCGCCGAGATCGAGGGCGCGGTCATCGCGCAGGTCCGTGGGTTGCTGCGCCAGCCGGAGGTGGTGCTTGGGGCTTGGCGCACAGCGCGGGCGTCGTCCTCGGACATGACTGAGGACGAGGCCCGGCTAGCGCTGGAGCGGCTGGACCCGCTCTGGGAGGAGCTCTTCCCGGCAGAGCAGGCGCGCATCATCCACCTGCTGGTCGACCGCGTAGATATTGGGGCGGGCGGCGCCGACGTGCGGCTGAAGCTGGAGGGATTGAGCAGCCTGGTGCGCGACCTCGCGGCCTCACCGGCTGACCCGGTGCAGGCAGCAGCATGAGCGGCTCGGCGCAGATGCTGACCGTGCGGGTGCCGCTTGCGGTGCAGACGCGGGGTGGACGGAAGCTGCTGCTTACCCCGGCAAGCACCATGAACCGGGCGCCTACGGGTGCCGACAGCACACTGGTGAAGGCGCTGGCCAGGGCATTCCGGTGGCGGCGGATGATGGAGTCAGGGCGCTTTGGCACCATCGACGAACTCGCCGCGGCGGAGAAGATCAACTCGTCCTATGTGTCGCGCGTGCTGCGGTTGACGCTGCTGGCGCCGAATATCGTGGACGCGATCCTGGATGGGCAGCAGCCCGAGGGGATGACGCTGCCGGTGCTCATGGATCCGTTTTCAGCGGAGTGGGCGAAGCAGGGCGCAACCATGCATCCGGCCGGCTAGTCGCCACCGCTGTCCGCCAGTGTCAGCATCCAGTGTCAGCATATAGATGACAGGAGGTCCTTCCACGGGCACGATGATGCACACTCGAACTGTTGCAGCCACCGTCGCAGTGGCCCCGGAGCTAGTCGCCCTCATGTCGCGAGCCTCGACCTCACTAGACGCCGGGCGCCCTAGTGCCCTTTCTTCGGGACTGCGCCAGATCGCCGACCGTATTCCCCGCCTTCGCACACAAGGCGCGCGTATTTCTGAGCAGGATACGAAGCGAATTTTAATCACACCGGCGATCGAAGCGCTTGGCGGGGATAGTTTCGACATCGACGAAGTCCGCAACGAATATCGGCATAACTCAGCGGATAACCCGGTGGATTATGCGCTCTTCCTCAACCGCTCGCCGGTACTTTTTGTTGAGGCGAAACCCCTTGGTCATACGCTCGATGACCGAAAATGGATCGTTCAAACGATCAACTACGCGAATGCTGCCGGCGTAGACTGGTGTGTCCTCACAAACGGCGCCGAGTGGCGCATCTACAAAGTCCACGCTCAGGTTGAAGCGGATCGCAAGCTCTTCACCACCGTGACGATCGAAGACACGCAAGGTATGAACGACGCGGTGCGTGTCTTGGGCCTGCTCAGCCGCGAAAATATGCGGGCTCGCGCCATCGACGAGCTTTGGCAAGCCTGGCATGTCGACAGGCAAGTGCAGCAGGCACTGGAGCAGACGTTACAAGACGACGCCTTCGCAACTCTGCTCCGGCGGCGAATACCGCAGCTTAGCCTTGCCGATGTCCGCAAGTCGCTTCGTCGAGCCAACATTGCCGTCAGCTACCCGAATATTTTCAGCACCGTCCTTACACCGCCAGTCATTGCGGAGCATCGCAGTGAGTTGGTGGCCGCCAACATGGCCATTGCCACTCTTCCAGTCGCCCAAACTGCGGCCTCGCAGCCAGAAGAACCACCTACGAACGCGTCACGAGCTGAGCGAGCCGCGGGCAACGAATCCTCGATCCCACGTCGCCGATTCCAGTCTACTCAGAATCTTTTCGACCTTGGCCGACTTAAGGCGGGAGACACTCTGACTATCAAGGGCCGCACTAATTCCCTAGCTGAGGTGGTCGATGGACGAAGCGTTGAGTTCAGAGGTGAAAAAATGTCCTTTAATGATTGGGGGCAGCGCGTTACCGGCTGGCCATCGATTCGGATATATACAATGGCCTGCCTACCTGACGGCAAAACTCTTGATCAGCTTCGCGATCAGCAGGACGCAAGTTCTACAATGCCGCAAAGCTGACACTAGATTCTTATGTCGGGCTTTCCGGTGGCGGCGGATGCCGGAGTAGGGCCGCTTTACCACGATCAACGAGCTGGCCGCGGCCGAGAAGATCAACTCCTCCTACGTCTCCCGCCTTCTGCGGCTGACGCTTCTGGCGCCGAATGTCGTGGAGGCGATCTTTTACGGCCGGCAGCCTGAGGCGATGACGCTGCCGGGGCTGATGGAGCCGTTTCCGATGGAGTGGGCGGGGCAGCTTCGTGCCAAATCTAGTTGCCCAGTCAACCCGGATCGAACGGGTGGCACCTTTGACTGCTCCAGGTAGCGATGCGCGAGGCGGCCGGGTGATGTATTGGCTTCGTTTGGCGGCTGTGCTCCTTGCGGCAGACCGCAGGAGGACAACAACGTGACACCGCGCGGCGCGATCCTGCAAATTGCAAAGATGGTCAGTCAGGACATGGCCCGGGGTGCGCCAAGCCGCGCAGCTTTGGATGCCGGTCCGATGCTCGCCCAGGCCGGTGCCACGCCAGATATCGTCGCCTGCTTGGTGTCCGAGGCTACCAAGAAACGGCCGGCAGATCGAATCGTCGAAGCCTGCTGTTTTCTGCTCGAAGCCGCGCTGAACGATTTGCGCATCGCCGGCAACGGCGGTGACACCAGGGCACGCGCAGGTCTTGCGGAGGCCTGTCGAGCAGTGGAGACGGGAGTCACGGCCAACAGTCTTGCCCCACAGGTACTCATGCTGATTGCGCGGGCCTTTGCTCAGGCCGGGCTCGACCCTGGGCCCGCTCTGAAGGAGGCAACGATCGCGGGCATGGAAGCAGGCTTGCCCGACGCCCCAACGCCACCGGGGCGCGGCGACTTAGCAGGAAGTCTCGCGCCGCTTGCCGAAGCGCTTGGTCAGGACCCCTTCGCCGTCCACGCAGAGCTGGCCGCCACAGGTGCGGCATTTCCGTCTGAGCATCGCGCGGTCATGGCTGCGGAACTTGCCACATCAACGATCCCCGCTGTGCGCGAGGCGGCGCTTGGCTTCCTGCTCGACGCCGATCCCGCTCCAGGCGTCGCGGTGCTGGAGGCGTTGGTCGCGCAGGCGCGCCGCCACCCCGCGCCGAGCCGCCTGGTCGAACGACTTATCAGCCTTCGTCCGTGGTTGCCGTCGGGGCGCCAAGCCAAGCTGGACTCCGCAATCCGCGCCCTGCGCGCCAACACGGCTGCACCTGTGCCCGCGCCACGCATCGAAGTCACCAGGCTGCTCGCATCCTTGTGCGACGGGGCGGGGGCGCAAAGCCTGTTCGCATTGCTCAAGACTGGACGTCGCTTCGCCCTGGCCTCCGTGCTCATCAAGGCGGATGTAGGCGTAGCGGATGCCTGGGTTCGCGAAGACATGCCGAAGCGTGAGGCGGATGGCATCATTGCCCAGATCACCGGCGCAACCGAGGCGGTTACGGTGCCGATCAGCTTCGTCCAGGCTCGGCTGGCCGACGCATTGGCGATCAATCTTGCGCAGCGAACCCTGCCGCCGTTTGGCCTGCTGCAAGTCACCGAGGCCCTTGGGCTGGGCCTGCTGCAGCCGGCCGAGATGTCGCCGATGGCGCTGGCAACCCAACTGCTCGCTGGCCTGCCGCCTGACCAGACCGGAGCCGATGCAACGCGCGCGGCGCATGCGGACGCCGCGGATTGGCCCGAGCTGTTCGAAACTGTGGGCTCCTGGTTTGAAGCCGGAGAGGCGATCGAGGCGATGCTTCGGCCTATCCCATCGCGCCGCAAGCGGATCGAGGCGGTCCTGACGCGGCATTTGCCAGGCCGCCTCCAATTTTGGGCAGAGCGCTGCGCCTGGATGGCGGCGACGCTAAAGGGCTGCGCCACCGACGATAGCGGGCAGTGGCTGAACTTCGCCCTGGTGGCCCGCGACCTTGCCAGCCGAGAGCCTCTGTCCGACCCCACCTTGTTCGACGTCATCGCCGAGATGACAGTTGACGCGTTCGCTGCGAGCATACCGAGGCGGCGGCAAACGGGGCGGAGCGGCCGCTGAAGCTGGAGGGCTTGGCCAGGGTTCTGGCGACACCGCCGGCCGTATCAGCGAGGGCCGCAGCATGATTGGCGCCGCGCAGATGCTGACCGTCAGGGTGCCGCTTGCGGTGCAGAACCGGGGTGGACGGAAGCTGGTTGTGACGCCGTGCAGCATGACGAACCGCGATTCTTCGAGTGCCGACAGCACGCGCGTAAAGGCACTGGCGCGGGCGTTCCGCTGGCGGCGATGCTGGAGACGGGCCGGTATGGGACAACCGACGAGCTGGCGGCTGCCGAGAAAATCAACTCGTCCTATGTATCGCGCCTGCTGCGGCTCACGCTGCTGGCGACGGATATCGTGGAGGCGATCTTGGACGGGCGGCAGCCGGATGGGATGGCCTTGCCGGGGCTGATGGAGCCGTTTCCGCTGGAGTGGGGATCGCAGTTACGCCGGTTAGTAGGCCAATCGCCCGCCTTGGTGATGGGCAGGTCGCCCTAGCACCCATGAAGCTCGACCCCATACGGGAACACAGCACAAACATCGACTCCGCGCCAGCCAAGTCCGACCGGCGCCGAGGCGCGGAACTTCCTCCGCCGCCTGGTGCGCGAGATCCGTGGTCACTGGCCGCGCGTCGAGATCATGATCTGCGCCGACAGCCACTACTGCGCGCCGGAGGTGCTGGATTTCTGCCGCGCGGCGCGTATCGACTTCCTGCTTGGTGTCGCCACCACCACCACGCTGCGCCGGCATGTCGAGACGCTGGAGGCCCGCACCGCCCGCCGCCACGCGAGCGCGCCGGGCGGGGAGAAGCCGCGGCGCTACAAGGAATTCCATGACGGTGCCGCCAGCTGGACCCGCGTGGAGCGCATCATCGCCCGTGTCGAAGCCGGCCCGCAGGGCACCGACACGCGCTTCGTCGTCACCAACCTCGCTACCGGATCGGCGCGCACGATCTACGAGGACCTCTATTGCCGGCGCGGCCAGGCCGAGAACCATATCAAGGCGTGGAAGCGTCATCTCGCCGCCGACCGCACCTCCTGCTGCCGTGCTGCCGCCAACCAGTTCCGCCTGATGCTGCACACCGGCGCCTATTGGCTGCTGTGGTCGCTGCGCAGCCTGATGCCGAGGCAATCCACCTGGCGTGTCACGCAGTTCGACACGCTCCGACTGCGCCTCGTGAAGCTCGCGACCCGCGTCGTCGCACTGAAGACGCGCGTCATGCTGCATCTGCCGAGCGCCTGTCCCGACAAAGCCATCCTGCGCCTAGTGCTCGAACGCCTGCCGCGCCTCACCTGCTGAGCAACGGGGCGGACGCCCCGATCAAGCCACAGACAACGCAACCCGCCAGACCCGCGATAAGCGCCAAAAAGCCGCCCACAACGCGGGCGGGGCTCAAACGCGACCGCGTATCCGTTGACGCGCCACGCGCCCGCCGTTTGCGCACCCAACCCGGCCTCGTGAATTTTCCGGGCTAGACCGCGAGCACATCACCGGCGAGGGGACGCTAGCGATCGGCATCGGCGGGGTCGAGCCATTATCAGATGCGCGCCCAACCCAAGTGAGGCTCCGCATCAGCAAGCGTGCCTTTTGGAAGCATATCTGTCGCTTCCCACATTTTCGCCGTTGAGTACATGACCGGAATACCTCCTATGCTTACAGCATCGTTAATCGCAAATGCTCCTATACGAAAGCCTTTGTCATCTCTTTTGCTCTCAACGGTGTAATTCAGCTCTTGGTTTTCGTCGGCATCTTGCAAGGCTAGCCGCTCGTTTTTGGTGTCGTCTAGCGCTGCAAATGTAACCAGATGCCCGGCTTGAACAGCTGGGTGATGCTCATTTTGTTGGGCGCTTTCCCGACGGCTTCCGTAGCGACCATACCAACTCTTGGTCGTTGGATTTACCAAGAACGAAAGCACATGAGGCTGGGCGGGCGGCCGAGCTAGAATCTCCTGGAGCGCCCAACGCATGAATGCTTCCTGAGCTCCAGTTCGCTTATTGCTGGTCATGGTGCCTGATCACCCTTCGATAACTCAATTCAGTGGCCGGCAATTTAGGTCAGCTCTGCAGTCTAACGGACGCGCTTATCGGTTTGTAGCAAAAAGCTAAGGGGCGCTCTGAGACCGCGAGTCACGTGCTTGTCCGGTGGAGTGGCCCCCATCAAACCGGACATGCGGCTTGGGTTGCTGACTGCTCAGCGATGAACTCACGCGGCGAGCGCATGCGCAAGCCGGAGTGGGGGTGGATGGTGTTGTAGTCCTCGAACCAGGCAGGGATCGTCGGCACCTTCACACCCGACGAGTGCGCCAATTACTTCGCTGAAGCCGGATACGATGCAGCCTGATCGGAAACCGCTCTAGAGAAGCGTTACAGAAAAAAATTTCAGCGCGGATCCCGAAATGGCTTGTACCATCGGAGGGCTATTGCCTATGCTTTAGATCTGAGAAGTTGGAAGGAGACGAATATGTCGGGATCCGTCGCCATTTCGTTAGTCTTCGCGGGTCTTTTCAGCTTCCAAAGCCCAGAAGAGGCAAGAAAAAACATAATCCCTGTTCAGCGCAATGAAGTATGCTGCTTGCAGCCAAACGGATCATTCGTACTAACGTTTCAGTATAACTGCACACATGTCCTAAAAGGCATTCCAGTTTTGATGGATAGGTGCCGTCGCTAACTGAGCGTTTTTCAGCTTGCACAGATTCAGCTGATCTGATTCTCCGCTGCTAATGGAGCAGCGAGATTGGTGATGACGGCACCTTTGTCGCAGGACTTGCGGCGACGCCTGGTTCGGGCGGTAGATGCGGGCAGTTCGGCGCGTGAGGCAGCGCGACGCTTCGAGGTCAGCGCCTCGGCCGCCATCAAGCTGATGCAGCGCGTGCGTGAGACCGGCAGCACCCAGCCGGCCCGGATCGGCGGCTACGCAAGCCAATGCTCGACGGGCACGCGGCCTTGCTGCACGAGCTGACCTCGGTAAAGCCCGGCATCACGCCGGCCGAGATCCAGGATGATCTGCGCGAGCGCGGCAACCGGGCCGGCTCGCTATCGACAATCTGGGCCATGCTGCGCCGGCTTCACTTGTCACACAAAAAAAGTCCTGCGCGCGGCTGAGCAGGACCGGCCCGATATCGCTGACCATCGCAAGCAGTGGCGGGTGTGGCAGCGATTCATGGACCCTGCCTCCTTCGTGTTCCTGATGAAACGGGAGCCGCCACCAACATGGTCCGCGGCTATGGCTGGGGTCCCAGGGGCGAGCGCCTGGTGGGTGCCGCGCCGCACGGACACTGGCGCACCACCACCTTCGTAGTCGGCCTGCGCAGCACGGGCCTCGTCGCGCTCCTGGTGCTGGATGGCCCCATGACCGGCGAAGCGTTCCGCGCCTATGTCGAGCAATTCCTCGCGCCCGCACTCTCGCAGTGTGACGTGGTGGTGATGGACAGTCTCAGCGCCCACAAGGTCCCCGGCATCGAGGCGGTCATTCGGGCCCGCGGCGCCAGCCTACTTTACCTGCCGCCCTACAGCCCCGACCTGAACCTCACTGAGCAGGCCTTCGCCAAGCTCAAGGCGCTGCTGCAAATAGCCGCTGCTCGGACCCAGGAGACGCTCTGGGCCACTATCGGCCACCTACTCGACCGCTTCAGCCCAGACGAATGCCGCAACTATCTCGCACACTCCGGCTATGCGTGCGAGTAACACGAAAATGCTCTAAAGGTGCGCCGTGGCTTTCCAATAATTTCCCGGCTTTAACGTCGCCGTCGGGAATTCTTCGATCCGGTCTCCCGATGTTTCTTGTACTCCTCTTTCGTAATGACGCTTATGCTCTCGTCTGTGAGGGGGACCGCATCGCCCTCCGCCTTTGCAAGGGCACTCGCGAGGTCAGATCGGAGGGCTTATCGCGGCTCGTAGCTTACACCCACTTCTGGCAGGAGGCGCTGCAATGTCTCTCTCGGCTTGGAAGGCAGCTCCGCTCCATCGCTGCTCATACTCCGAGTTAACTTAAGCGCATGCTTGATAAGATCGGCGCGTCTCGTCCAGTCGTCTGCGATGAAATCACAGACGATCCAGTCAACCCAATATGTCCTAAATTTACACTATCACGGCGGCATAAGAATTGTAGAGCCGGGTGAGAAAGCTTGGATGTCCTGCGAAGTTGCCGAGTAACGATCACCGCTTGATCTCTGCACGACCGCAGACGCCTGACGACCTTGAACGATAGTGTACACTCTCGTTCCGGGCGGGAGAGGTGTCTGTGAGCGAAAGATGAAGTAGTTGTCCCCCGGGAAACTGCGGTCGACCACTCCGATCGACCTTGGTGATGCCAGTGGCGGCGGCATTGCGCCTGCGGGGGCTGGGCGCGCGGAAGGGATAGGCGGAACCGGGGGCGAGGCGGTTGGCGGGCGACGCAGCTCGGCGATCCGATTGCGCGCAAGGCCCCTGAATCGCCCACGCGGAAACTGCCTCAAATATTCCTCAAAGTCGGAGGGATTCCGGCTCCCCTGCAAGCTCTGCCAAAATGCCAGATCCAGTGTATCCGGCGATGGCAACGGCGCAAGAGGCGGCGATGCTGGAAGCGTCGCGAGTGGGGCGTTCTGCGGCGCCGGTAACGACGCGGCAGCAGGT
Source organism: Burkholderia sp. (assembly GCA_028292565.1). The sequence goes on from JAQGMD010000092.1 coordinate 8,663, forward strand.
ACCAAGACGATCTCCCCCGTCAGAGACGAGTGATCCCAGGGTACCTGCCGCCGGCCCGTTGCGATAAGGACCGATTCTCGGACGCGGCGCATTACAAGCCCAATCTCAAGTCCCGGTGTGGCAATGTGTTGTACAAGGGCGGCAGTGAAGGGGCTATGCGGCCCTTCGCCATCAAGCGCAACGTTGCCTGGTTGAGTGGCATACGCGACCAGCGTGCCGACGCCGCCATGTATTTGAGCGAGGCCTGGACTTACCGCGGCCGAGCGCGTGCCCATCGAGCGAGCCAAGCTGCGCGCCAGCGGGTTATCCCTGCAGGCATCTAGAAAGATGAGACTGGCCTGCGCGGCACTCTCAGCGACCCGTAGGACCCGCGCCACTGGCACGGCCTCAAACTCCACGTCCCGCTCGCGCTCGAGCCGCGCATCTACAGGCATAAGATAGCTCTCGCCCCCGACCTGCAGCCCATGGCCCGCGTAGAACACGAGGCCCAGCCGCCCACCATCGAGGCGATCTCCGAACGAGCGTAGACGTTCGTCCATGGCGCGGCGGTCGAGGTTCAGGCCGAGGATGACGTCGAATCCAGCCCCGCGCAGAATCTCGGCCATGCGGCGGGCATCGTTCGTAGGGTTTGGCAGCCGGGGCGCGTGTTGATACGCGCCGTTGCCAATCACGAGTGCGACCCTGCGCTCCGTCTGAGCCAGTGCCAAGAGGGGAACAACAACGAGAACGACTGCGATTAGGGCAACCCGTAAAAGGGCACGCTCTGCCTGCATTCACCTACGGATCCGCTTTTCCATTCGGCCTAGAATCGGGCCGGCGCGATCTGGCAGTTTCGGCAAGTAAATAAGCCTGCATTCACTCAATACGTGCTCCCAGCGAGCGCAGGGCAGTCGCAACGCGCCGCGCTTGTTCCGGTGTGGTGCCAGTGATCTCATACGTTCCACCGCCGACGCAGCCGCTTATAATGCCAGTGATAGTGGTCCGCCTAAGCCAAGAATCGTAGACGACGGCACCAACCTCGTGGAACTCGATGGGCACACTCCTAAAAAAGCACGTTACGCCCTCAAGCCAAGGCCGGGCTGCCCATCTGGGTGAAACCTCTTCGGCAATAATGCGGCGAGCAACTTCGCGGGGCATCAAGTCGGCTTCTGCATCGACTCGAGCCGAGCAGCCAGTAAAAATAACGAGTGTGAGCCCGACCATTAGCGCAACGCGTTTCTGGAACTGTTTTAGCATTAAAGGGTCTCTCCAGATGAAGTTACGCAGCACGAGTCGTTGTTCCACCTGCGGTATTAAATCAGTTACAAAGAATGCATTCTATTCAATCGTCTAATTCTTTGAGATAGTGAAGGCGGCTCGCTAACGGATTGTCTAGCGCATCCAGCTGCGAGCCTAGGCCGCGAGTTGGTGGTGGATCAAGCGGTGTTTCTGGATAGTTTTGCGATTGATACGATCACGATCGAGTAGACTGGGCTGCCCACGGTTGACGCAGAGGGAGCCCAATGCCCGCTTCCTCCTCCGGGTAATGTATGCTCGGTCGGGGCGAAGCTTGGAACCGCAATGAGGCAGTTGCCTGGATACACCGGGCCGCGGCCCAGGGCCATGCGGACGCGCAGACTTGGCTACGGCAGCAGTGGCTAGATCCATCGCGCGCGTTGACGGTTCGTGGCTGGCTGCCACGCTTGGCACCGCGGATCAATGGCGCGACTAAAGTCCGCTCACCATCCGTCAGATCGGACGGGTAGCGTAGACCACGCCGGTCCGCCGCTCGCCGATGCTCCGCCGTCCACGCCATCCTGCCGCCTCCGCGAACCGAGCACAGGGACCGCGAATCACAACCGATTCAGGGATGCAACTTTTTGCGGATCAGTTCTTAGAGAGACAACATCGTCACCAAGAGGCCCGGTCCATGGCTATCGGCACACGTTAGGCACCTGGACGCCTCCAAAAACCCCTGGCTCGCGGGCTGATGACCTGATTCACTTCAAGGATCACGGCTGGGATGAGGCGGATGGTGGATCAGCCAGGGTTCTTTGATCTGTCGAGCCGGCTGCGGGAGTTGTCCGCGAAGGGCGATGACCTGGAGCGGATCGCGGCCCTGGTGGACTTCACCCAATTCCGGCCCGAGTTGGAGCGTGCCGTGCCGCGCTCGGACGGCAGCAAGGGTGGCCGCCCAGCCTTCGATCGCGTGCAGATGTTCAAGGTCTTGCTGTTGGCCGCGATGCACGGGCTGTCGGACGAGAGATGCGAGTATCTGATCA
>JAQGMD010000122.1 GCA_028292565.1 Burkholderia sp.
GCGCCCTTTCCCATAGCGGGCCGGGTCTAGGTGAGCGCATGGTGCAGGGGGTTGCGGAATTCGTTGAAAGTCCTGGCGGGGCCTTGTGGATTATTCGCGAATCAGGAAATGCCGAGCCCGCTGCACACTGGAACATGTTTGCGTCGACGGAGGTGGAGCCGGCGGACAGCTCGCTTTGCAAGTTTATGGAGACGACGCACTGGGTGGTGGATCTGCAGGAATACGAATCAGAGCCCCAAAAATATCCGGATCTGACCATCCCGGGTTGGCTCAACGCCCTTGGCAAAGCGTGGTTGGTTGTGCCGCTAATATTGCATGGAAAATTGTTCGGATTTGTGGTGCTGGCACAGTCGAGAAGCCCCATCCGCATGAACTGGGAAGTCCTCGATCTGCTGAAGATCGCCGGTAGCCAGGCCGCAAGTTATCTGGCGCAAAACGAATACGCGAATGCATTAATGGTGGCGCGGCAGTTTGAGTCGTTCAATCGCATGTCGACTTTCGTGGTGCATGATTTGAAGAATCTGGTCGCGCAGTTGTCGCTGCTGATGTCGAATGCGGAGAAATTCAAGGACCGTCCGGAGTTTCAAAGAGACATGCTCGAAACGGTGGATCACTCCGTCGAAAAAATGAAAATGCTTCTTTATAAATTAAGCAGAAGATCGCCGATAGAAACCGCTGCGCCCGTGTCCGTCGGCGATTTGTTGCAACAGGCAGTTTCGATGAAAGCGGCATTCAAGCCGAAACCGACGCTCCAGGCAAGTGGTGCGGACCTGATGGTGTTTGCAAACACGGCGCGCCTCGAGCGCGTCATCGGCCATCTTGTCCAGAACGCCATCGAGGCGACGGGCAAGGATGGCGAGGTGATTGTCCGCCACTTCCGTGAGGCCGAATCTGTGGTGATCGAAGTTGAAGATACCGGGCAGGGAATGAGCGAGGTATTCATCCGCGAACGACTGTTCAAGCCATTTGAATCCACCAAATCGGCAGGCATGGGCATCGGTGTATTCGAGACGCGCGAATATGTGCATGAATTAGGGGGCAGGGTGGAGGTCAATAGTCGTCCATCGGTCGGTACCACGTTCAGGATCACTTTGCCGCTCTACAAGCAGGATGCGCATGCTATTTTGTCGGCAGCGTAGGCGCAAAACAGGAAAGAGGAAAAGCTCGTGAATCAGGATAAACAAAAGCTGTTGATTATTGAAGACGACGTCGGCCTGCAAAAGCAGTTGCGATGGAGCTTTGACGCTTACGAAGTGCTGGTTGCAGGCGATCGTGAAAGTGCGGTCGCACAGATACGGCGGCATGAACCCGCAGTGGTCACGATGGATCTCGGACTACCTCCGGATCCTGATGGCTCTACAGAGGGGCTGGCGACGCTGCAGGAGATCCTGAGCCTTGCGCCGGACACCAAGGTCATCGTGCTGACCGGGAATCAGGATCGTGCCAATGCGGTGCAAGCGATTGGCATGGGCGCCTACGATTTCCATCAGAAGCCGTTCGACGAGCAGATACTTGGACTGGTCGTCAAGCGGGCGTTCTATGTGCATGCGCTGCAATTGGAAAACCGCCGATTGCAGCAGGGCGATTCGTCTTCGCCGATGTCGGGCATTATCAGCCGTGACCCTGGCATGTTGAAGGTGTGCCGCAATATTGAGAAGGTCGCTCCATCATCGGCCACAGTCATGCTGCAAGGCGACAGTGGGACCGGCAAGGAATTGCTTGCGAGGGCGCTGCACGAACTGAGCCCGCGCCGTGGCAAACGCTTCATGGCAATCAATTGCGCGGCGATCCCGGAGAACCTGCTGGAAAGCGAGTTGTTCGGTTATGAGCGGGGCGCCTTTACCGGAGCGGTTAAACAGACGCTCGGGAAAATCGAGCTGGCCAGTGAAGGGACGTTTTTCCTTGACGAGGTGGGCGACTTGCCGATGTCTTTGCAGGCCAAGCTGCTGCGTTTTTTGCAGGAACGAGTGGTTGAGCGGATCGGCGGACACAAGGAGATTCCTGTCGATGTGCGCATCGTTTGCGCGACGCATCGCAATTTGAAGGAGATGGCGCTCACGGGGCAGTTCCGGGAAGACTTGTATTACCGGTTAAGTGAGATCGTTGTGACGATTCCGCCGTTGGGGACGCGGGTCGGCGACGCCGCGCTTCTTGCGCACCACTTCAAGAACAAGTTCAGCGCGAAGGAGGGACGTACGTCGCTCAGCTTTAGTCCGCAGGCTGTGGCGATGATAGAGAGCTACGCCTGGCCAGGGAACGTGCGTGAAATGGAGAATTGCATCAAGCGCGCCGTGATCATGGCGGACGGGCCTCAGATTACCGTTGAAGACCTGGGCCTGGGCGCGGCGCCGGTGGCGGAAGAGCCTATCAACCTGCGCCAGGTTCGCGATGAGGCCGGTTATAAAGCTGCGGTTAAAGCATTGGCCAGGGTCGATGGCAACATCGCCAAGGCGGCCGAGTTATTGGGGATTAGCCGGCCGACGATGTACGATTTGATGGAGCGGCATGGGATCAAATAAATTGAAACCCCGATATTCACTCTCCGCACAACGGCTGGCTTTTATTTGAGTGTGAATGTTGGGATTAACATCCCAACCTACGGTACATCCTCGACAAACGACGGGCGTAGGTTGCGATGCAATCCCAACGTTCACCCTCCGCACAACGGCTGGCTTTTATTTGAGTGTGAATGTTGGGATTAGCGCGCGCGCGCTGCAGATCCCAACCTACGGTACTCGATGCGCGTCTTCAAGTCCGCAAGCGAGTCGGCATACTCTCGCTATGAGCAGTGTCGTTGTTCATAAGCCTGGACGTTATCCCCGGCTCATCCTCAACCGGAAAGAAGTAGGGATAAAAGGATTTTTCCCGACCCTTGTCCTCGAATAAACCGCCAAACTTCTGAATCTGGCTAGCCATGTACTGGCATTCCAGTCGCAGGAGCACTGCCGGTGCATTCGCCCGGGTGCACATTCTTTCTCCGGCCAGCTCACGAAACCCAAGCGTCCGCTTGTAAAACACTGCGTGGCGAGGATTTACCTCGATGACGCAGTCCGTATAGCCCAGGATTTTATGGGAAAAAATATGGGATATATGCATCAGGGCGGCGAATACGCGTTTTGGCGTATACCAGTCTATGGCCAGTCGGCTTGGTTCGCACAGCCTTCGGTTCTGCGCACGCAATGCGTCGAGCTCATCGCGAAAGTTGTCGTCCGCAGGCAGGCCGGCCGCTGAATCAAAGCAAAGGGACATGGTGCCGACGGTTTTTCCCCCGGTATCGGCGGTAAGCATCAGCTTGTCCGGTCCCTGGACGCCGGCCGGTTCAATCGAATAGCCACGCCAGGAATACATCTTCTTCAGGAGCAGGCTGGCGGCTTCGCGCGTGCCGTGCATATTTGCCATGCGTATCCTGAATTCCTGAAGATCGGTTCCTTCGCCATTCATGCTGCAATTGTCAGCGTCGGATCCCATTATTCCGAGATCCTGCATCCGGTATGGCGAACGAAAGGCGGCAATGGTAGATCGCTCTCTCAAAGAATCGAAAGCCATGGTTTCCTCCCATTTAATAATAGTAATAGTTTGATAATTTTTGCGAAGGTTTAGTTGACATTTATCTCCTTATAAAACGAGAGGGACTGCATTCTTAGCAAGACGCCGTATTGTTATTTTTCATAAGCAGTCATGCCAGATGTTTAACCATAACTTACAATTTACAACCAGCTTATGACTAGGCATGCTTTCGTGAGTTCCCGATTTACCGACTCAGCTCGCAGCAACCCATCCTGGTCTTGTACATTAATTAATAAAAAATCAGCGCCTGGACGAACGTGTGATGGTTCGTGCCTTTTTCGATATGGGATGACAAGCATCAAATCATGCGCGCTAACGCGAGCGAGAGTGCGATGCTGGATGTGTCACCATATTGTTACGCTCGGGGGATTCGTCGGTGCGCTCAATACGGGACCGACGCACTCAATCCAGTGTAAGGAGACTCCATGAAAAATAAAGCTGTATTTGGATGGCTGGTTACAGGCGCCCTGCTGGTTGGTGGCGCGACCGGTTTCTACCTCTGGCAGGAAAGCATGAAGCCGCCACTTCAAGTGCTGGAGCCCATGGCGCCGCCCGCTGCACCCACTGCCCAAGCTGAGCCGGCAATACGCTACCCGATACCGCAAAGTGACGACGCTAAGGCGAAACCACTGCCGCCGCTGGACCAGAGCGATAAAGCTATTCGCGATGAGCTTTACGGGCTCATCGGACTGCAGGCGCTGAACGCGCTGTTCAATTCCGAACACTTCGTGCGCAATGTGGTCGTCACCATTGATAACCTTCCGCGCAAGACTCTCGCGGTTCGCCTGCTTCCCACCAAATCAGCGACCGGTGGTGACGGCTTTGTTACTTCAGGCAACGGCGACAGTCTTTCCATCGCCGAGGGAAACGCAGTCCGCTATAAGCCTTTCATTCGTGTCGCCGCAGTCATCGATGCCAAAAAGCTGGTCGCCTCCTACGTGCATTACTATCCACTTTTCCAGCGTGCATATGAGGAGCTGGGTTATCCAAAAGGCTACTTTAACGACCGTCTCGTTGCGGTCATCGATCATCTGCTCGATGCGCCGGAGGTCGAAGGACCGGTGCGACTGACTCAGCCGCACGTGCTGTACAAGTTCGCGGATCCGGAGCTCGAAGGCGCTTCCGCAGGTCACAAGATCATGGTGCGGATGGGTGACGCGAACGCGGAAGAAGTGAAGGTGAAGCTGAGGGAAATCCGGCGAGAACTTACCGGTCAGGCTTTACCGAAGTAAACGTTGGAGCCCCGAATGACATGTGCCGCGACACTGCCTGCGCCCTTAGAGGCAGGTCAACATGCGGACATGGTGAAAACATCACAATGACTTGATCGCTCCGCGCAAGGCATGTTTTTTTTGCCGGCGCAGGCTTGTCAGTTGCAGTAGTCGAAGCACACTACCCTCAGACGACACCTCGATTTTTTATTCATCTTTTTTCACTTTTAAATTCATCCGGGGGGAGTCGTGCAATATGCACGCATCGTGTGTTGCGTGTAAAGGAAACGGCATGACGCGTCAATGGCTTTTAAGCGAGTGGGTCTTCATGATCGGGTCCGCTGCGCGTCGCGCGTTCTTCGTTCCTCCAGTTGTAACAGTTGCGCATGCCGATACGCCGGCGGCCGCAGATACGCAGCCTGCGTCAACCATGAATACGACGCCGGTTGAATTGCCTGCGGCTCCCTATGGCGGCGTCGCCTGGCGCAGGCAGGCAAATGCATCGACGGTATGCTGGTATCCGTCAAGCGTGTTACGTCCAAAGTCGTAGGAGCGCGGCGGCGGAAAGATCGGGGGAGCATCATGACCTTACCATTTCGGCATTGCAGCGATAGTCGCCTCGATCAGATCGTCAATCACGGGCTGTTGTGTGCTTTTGATTTCGATGGCACGCTTGCGCCGCCCGGCCAATCCGGGAGAGTGCGCGTGCCGCTCGGCACTGTGCTTCGGCTGTTCGAACTGTCCACTTACGCACCGGTCGCGGTGATCTCAGGGCGTCCGTCCGCAGAAATACGCTCCGGCCTCGAGTTCGATCCCGACTTTGTGCTGAACAATCGCAGCCTCGGCGACATACCCGGGAGTGTGGGCAAGAAGGGCGCAGCGCTTGCGCAGTTAATGCAGACCAGCGGTATGAGGAGTGTGATTTACGTCGGCAACGAAGTGAGCGATGAAGACGTGTTCCAGTTTCGAGGGCCTCATCTTTTATCGGTGCGGATCGGGCATGCGCGTAGTAGCGGCGTTGAATTTTTCCTGCCGCACCGGCTTGATGTGTTCCAGTTGCTGGATGAATTGATTGCCCGGTTGCGGCAAGTTCAGGCCCGGAACTGGGTCCGGCGCGCATCAGCCCATGCCGATTCGAGGCCGGTCGGGACAGTAACCTAAAATCCGGTCCCGCCGACTAAAGACTTGATAATTTACTTTAAAGGGCGGTTATAACCATTTAATTGATTGCATAATTCCATTTCGTTGCTACAATCTCGGACACGCTTTTAAAAGGAGTTTCGGGATGTGGATGAGCAAGGCAATGTATGGAATAGTTATCTCTTTGCTCATACTGCTGTTACCAGTTCCGAATGCAGGCGCACAGGATGTGAAAGCTGACGGCGCCCAGAAAAGCACCAAGAAGAAAAGCAAGGCGAAGCGCAAGGCAGAGCCTCCGGTCGCGGTCAAACCTAAAACTTCGGCCGCCCGCGCACGAAAATCCCCTGTAAAAAAAGCCGTCGTTGTTGCTGACAAGCGCAATGCCGTAGTAGTTCGCAAAAAAATCAAACCTTTGCCTGCCCATCGCGTTGCCGGGTCGTCGATCAAATCCCGCAGGAGCAAAGTCAAACTCGCGGTTGCACCGGCGTCGATCCTCGCTGCCAAAAAGCTGGCGGACTCTGACGTGACACGCTCTTTATTCCTGAGTTCGAACGTCGCGTATGCGTTGGATGAATCGAATTCCCAGGTGCTCTTTGAAAAAAATTCCCATGTGGCGATGCCGATTGCATCGCTTACAAAGCTGATGACGGCATTGGTGGTGGTCGAAGCGGGCCAGGATATGAAACAAGTCCTTGAAGTCACCGACGACGATATCGATCGCCTCAAGGGTACGTCTTCGCGCATGCCGATCGGTGCCAGGCTGAGCCGCGCCGATATGCTGCACATCGCGCTGATGAGTTCTGAAAACCGCGCAGCTTCCGCACTCGGCCGCAACTATCCAGGCGGCCTGCCGGCATTCGTGGCGGAGATGAACATGAAGGCCAAGATACTGGGCATGTCCGATACCCGTTATGTGGAACCGACGGGGCTGTCGCACGAAAACGTGGCGAGCGCCCGCGATCTCGCCAAGCTGGTGGTTGCCGCGCACAGGCATCCGGTGCTGGCGCAGTATTCGACCAATAGTCAGTATGAGGTCGACACGGGCAAGCGCATTTTGCACTATGTGAATTCGAATCGTTTGATCGGTAACGACGATTGGGAAATCGAACTGCAGAAGACTGGCTACATCAGCGAGGCCGGGCGTTGCCTGGTCATGCATGTGAAGATCGACGAGCGGCCGGTGGTGATGGTGTTCCTGGATTCGAAGGGCGCGCATACACGCTTTGCGGATGCCGGGCGTCTTCGCAAATGGGTAATGGATAAAATTAATGCGCCGGCTGCGGAGGTGAAGCTGGCGGCGGGACAGAGTTAGAGCATGGATGAGACTACGACCACTACCACTACGGACGACGTGCGTTACGCGGTACCGAAGGAGCCGCGTCGCTGGCGCGCGGTGATTCTTGCGGGCGGGCTGCATGTATTGTTGTTGGGGGCATTGTGGGTGGGTGCGCGTGGAACGAGTGATGCGCATGTTCCTTCGGCCGCTCAACAAGTCGCGCCTGCTGTGCCTGCGGCGGTGGTGAAAGAGATTGCGAAGATGCCTGCGGTTGAGTCTAAAGCTGCGCATGTTGCCAAGCCGGTTGCGGTGAGTGAACAGGCGGATAACAAGAAGCTGGTTGAGCAGAAAAGGCGTGCAGTAGTCGCCGAGCTGAAACGTAAAGAAGAGCAACGACGTCTCGAGAAGCAGAAGGCCGTGGCCAGCTTGCGCGCTAAAGAGAAGAAAGTAGCTCTCGCGAAGGAAACGCAGAAGAAAGAAGTCCTGGCAAAGAAGAATGCGGCTGACAAGGCCCGGAAGCTCGCGGCTGATACCAGCTTGCGGGAGAAGCTGCGCAAGGAAGAGATGCGTCGCATTGCGGGCAGTTCGGGGCAGGGCGGCAAGGGTTAAACTTCGCAGCCGGTATTTGCAGGTTGGGATGCCAATCCCAACATGTCGCAGCATGCACGTGAGCCGTCGGTCGTTTAAGGTTCGAATGTTGGGATTGGCATCCCAACCTACGGTTTACCTTTGCAGGGTGCGTCCCAGGCACCAGTCGCCTCGCATGGTTGATATCGTCAGCGTGAGGCTCCGCGATACGCGTGCGCAAAATCCCCCACCTGTAAAAACCAACAGCTTACAACCCCTCCTCAAACGCCGTATTTTGTTCTGACGGTCCATGTCGGCGCCGGGCGTCTCGCGTCACCCCCGCCATTGCAATCGACTCCCATGGTCACGGTTTTCCGTGCCGCCGGCGCGCCAGTGTCCGGCAGCTTCCTGTCGCAGCAAAACGAAGAGGAGAAAAACAATGCCAAGCATCGACCGGGATTCAATACGATCAGCCATCGTCCAGCGTTGGGGGATTCCCAATTGGGAACTTCACTTCCCATGGTGGCGGGTGCCCGCGAAGGTTCGTATCCTGATGTATGCCGACAGCAGCGTCAATTTCGTCGGTGGTTCTTTCCTCGGCCTGCAATATGTGAAGACGCTGCTGGAGAGTCGCGCATACTATTACGTCGACTTCGACATCGCGACCGCGCATCGTGACGGCACTGACCCGAGTGCCTCGATCGTAGGCGCGACGAAGCTGACCGACCTGGATATCATCAACAAGTACGACCAGGTCTGGTTCTTCGGCCTCAATAGCACGCCCAACCTCACGCCGGCGGAGGTGACCTTGCTCGATCAGTTCATGGCCGCGCCGAAGTTCGGCGGTGTGCTGGTGACTGGAGACCACGCGGATCTGGGCAAGGGCATTGCGGGACAAATCACGCGGGCAGGGCAGATGCGCCGCTACCCCGCACCGCCGGTCAGTCCCCCGGTCTGGAATACCACGCTGGAAGACGGGCCGGATCCGGGCTCTACCTTCGATTTCAATGACCAGTCCGATGATCGTGCGCAATCGGTGCGCTATCAACGCTTTCCAATATGGTCGGAGGTAATATTCCGCAACCGCCATCGTCCGCACCCCGTAATGTGCGGCCCGAAGGGACCGATCAAGCTTTTCCCCGATCACCAGCACGAGGGCGAAGCCCTGGCGCCGATACCCGCATCGGGCGATCCGAAGTGGCCTACCAAGGCCGGGCATCAGGAACGGCCCTATGTGATCGCATGGGGCAAGATCAAGGATCCGGCGGCTACCAGGCATGGGCAGGAAATCGGGCTGGCTTCCGCTTACAACGGACACAATGTCGATGTCGGAAGGATCGTCGCCGACTCGACGTGGCATCACTGGTTTGACATCAACCTGACCGGTGTCTCGCCGTCGCCGTCTCCCTATGCCGGCTTTGATGCGACACCGGCAGGGCAGGAAGCGCTGAAGCAAATCGATGCTTACTTTCTCAATTGCGGTGTCTGGCTGGCGCCGCCCGCCAAACAGGCGGACATGCGCTATGCCGCGTGGTGGTCGATCCTGTGGACCGATCGCATCGTGGAATTGCCGCTGAATGCGCCGATCTGGTTTATCGGGGAGCAGGCGATCGATGCGCTTGGGCTGCGTGCTCCGCGGTGTACGGTGAGCGAATGGATCCTGGACTTCCCGATTTTCAAGTCGAAGATTCCGCGTTGGGAGTGGCCGCAGCTGCTTGAAAAATTCGATCTGGTGAGCGTGCCGTTCGAGCATTTCGTCGCGGGCGGAATCTTGCATCAGCTGATCCATGATGTTGGCCCGGGATCGAAGGAACGACTCCAGTTTCCGCGCAGGGCGCCATCGGATGAAATCCTGGCTCGTTCGATCAATGCGGGGATTGAAGTGGGATTGGAAGCGCTGAAGAAGCAATTGAGCCG
>JAQGMD010000128.1 GCA_028292565.1 Burkholderia sp.
CCCGAGGCGATTTGCCTGCGGAACAAGGCGCGTCGACGCGACATGGCGGTGCCATGGCAAGGAGACGCAACGCAGTGCCGCGGGCAAAGCGTCCGGGATCGACGGTACAGTCAGGCTGAAACCGCTCGAGGGCCAGCAAAATTGACCAACTTATTCCTGCGCGGTCCCTACGGCAGACCTTTAGGGTGCGACGTGCGCACCCTACTTTTAACCATCCGGCGCATCGCGATGCGCCCGGACACTTCAGTGATAGGAATCGCTGCGCTGGAATGACGTATCGTCCTTCTTGGGCATCGCCTCGTAGGGTCCGTATTCTTCCAGACGGTTATACAAGGTCTTCAGGCTGATCCCGAGTATATCCGCCGCCCTCTTCTTCACCCCGCCACATAACTCGAGCGTCGCATAGATCAGCTTCCGGTCCACATCGGCAAGCGAGGTGCCGACCGGGATTGCAAGGGTAAGACCTACCGGAGTCTGCGTGGTGATCACAGGAGCCAGCGCCGTCGCGTCGATCGTATGGTCGGAAAGAATGAATGCACGCTGCATGTAGTTGCGCAGTTCCCGCACGTTGCCGGGCCAGTGATAGTTGGAGAGGCACGCAAGCCCGTCGGCAGACAGCACCTTGCTGGTGCCGTGCGCCGAGTTTAACTCCTCGAGGAAATGCTGCGCCAGCAATTCAATATCGGCGCCGCGCTCGCGAAGTGGCGGAATCCTGAGCGGAAAAACATTCAGCCGGTGATAGAGGTCGAGCCGCAATTTACCTTCGGCGACCGCCGCTTCCGGGTCACGGTTGCTGGCGGCGACTACGCGTACATCTGTTTCAATTTCCTGGTTGCTTCCGATGCGCATGAAGGAACCGGTTTCAAGCACACGCAACAGCTTGACCTGCAACTCGACCGGCATCTCGGTGATTTCATCGAGGAAGAGCGTGCCGCCATTGGCACGTTCAAAGTAACCTTTATGCTGCCGGTCCGCGCCGGTAAAGCTGCCCTTCTCATGACCGAAGATTTCACTCTCGATCAACTGCGGCGAAATCGCACCGCAGTTTACGGGCAGGAACGGATGCTTCTGCCTGAGGCTCAGATCGTGGATAGTCTGGGCCGCCAGCTCCTTGCCGGTACCGCTTTCGCCCAGCAACAGGACGGTTGCTTCCGTCGGGGCGACTCGCCCGATATGGTTGTACAGTTTCTGCATCGCAGGCGCCGCACCAAGCATCTGGCCGAAATGACCAAGGCGCCGCAGTTCGCTACGCAGGACGCCTATTTCTTCTTTCAGATCAACCGTGCGCGGTATGCGCGAAAGCAAGGCCTTCAGCCTGCGGAAATTAATTGGTTTGGTGAGGTAATCGGCTGCGCCAAGGCGCAGCGCCTCAACTGCTGTCTCAATGCTCGCGTGTCCGGTAATGAGGACTATTTCGGTAGTCGCACGCGATTCGATATCGTTGAATAAATCCATGCCGCTGCCGTCGGGCAGCTTGAGGTCGATAAGCACTACGTCTGGCCGCTGGCGCATGATTTCCGTTTGCGCGTCGCGTATGGATCCGGCGATGGCGGTGGTAAACCCTTCGGCAGCCGTGATCTCCACAAGTGCTTCTCGAGTATTGACGTCGTCATCGACGATAAGTACATGTGGCATATTTAAGTATCTCTGTACGATTAAGACAAGTTGACGGACCACATGCCGGCTGTTGTACCCCGTGTCACAGTTAGACTGAAGCGTCCTTCGCAGTTCAATCTCGTCGCGAAATCACGTGAACATTACAACCGGCAGAACGGATTCATCGAATAACCCGAAGAGCACTTCGACTTTTTTCTTGGGCCTGTATCAGCGAAGTGACAGTAAATCGATCCAGAAAGAGATCCACTAGGCACCCCATGGACAGGACTTGAATTAATCTGTCGCTGTAATCAGAACCTTATACGTTCGCATTCTCCTTTCGATTAAACCGCGCCCGCCATCCGGAAAATACCCCGGCAATGTGAGCCCACGACACGGGGTCGCTCCTCACGTTGCCAGGTTGCTTCCAACGTTTCACGGTTTTTTTCACACTGATGTCATTGCTCGCGCCGTTGAGTCGGGCGCCCGCGGGGTTGAGGAAGATGTTACTTGGAGCCCGAGGAGCCCGAGGAGCTCGACGATCCGGGGCCTGCGCCGCCGGAAGCACCGCTGGTTCCCGATGGGCTGCCAGCTGCGCCCGGGGAGCTTGGGCTCGAACTGGAGGAGGATGTGCCGCTTGTGCCCGATGCACCGGATGCGCCGGTGTCAGCGCCGCGACGTTCACATCCGGCAACAGCGAAGCTCATGACGGCTGCGGTGATCAACAGGACCTTGGAGGGGGAGAATTTTTCTTTCATGGTGTTCCTTTCAAAAAGTTTAACTGTGTACGCACTTGACCCATTCGTTTTGGATAAGTTTCTTAACTTCTCCGAAGTGCGCGTTTTCTCGTCGAGGCAGTTTCCATGCCAGCCACTTGACGCCGGGTACTCTAAGTCGAAGAAATAGTTAGCGACGTAATAATTACAGCCCGGAAGTAACGCTTACATGCATTGCATCCACGAACGCTTTAAATGAGGCATCGGCAGACGTGCGTAGTCTGCAACAATCCAACGCCGACAAAAACAGGCGGGAGATGCCGGCCGATTCCGACAGACTTCACCGCTGAATGTGTACACTGAATGTTCAAGTGCTGAGACGATATGGTGTGCTCCGGCTGCCTGCCCTGCCCCTGACTTGCATCCGCGGTCGGTTGTCCGCCTGCCGTTGATTCGAACATACCGCCATCACCACGTCCTCACACTGATACACCTCAAGCTAGTTCTACTGCAGGAATAAAAGCGTTTGCACCGAGGAACTGTATTATCGCAAGCGAATCTTCAATCAATAATGTAAAAATTATCAAATCGAGCGCGCCTCTTGAAATGAATGCGCAATCATCCACACCACGTAGATGGGTTCACCGAATATGTCTGTCGACAAATCACTAAAACGCTTCGGTATCATGTACGGCTCTTCTCCGACGATGGAGCGGCTTTACCAGCAAGTCGAGAGAGTGGCCGCGACGGATGCGACTGTGCTGCTCGTCGGAGAAAGCGGCACAGGGAAAGAACTGATTGCGAAAGCAATCCATCAGGTAAGTCCGCGCAACGCGGAGACCTTCGTCGCGGTCAACTGCGGCGCAATTCCAGCGCACCTGATTGAAGCCGCATTATTCGGCCATGAGAAGGGAAGTTTTACCGGTGCGGTCCGGCAACAAATCGGCTACTTCGAGCACGCATCGACGGGGACTTTGTTCCTCGACGAAATCACCGAGATGCCGGTTGATATGCAGGTAAAGCTGTTGCGTGTGCTGGAAAGCGGCACCTTTCTTCGCGTGGGCGGCGACGAAGAGGTCAAGGTTGATGTGCGCCTGATTGCGGCGACCAATCGCGACCTGGAAACAGCGGTCAAGCAGGGCAACCTGCGCGAGGACCTGATGTACCGGCTCGCGGTATTTCCAGTGCGCATACCGCCGCTGCGCGAACGCGGCGCGGACATTGAATTGCTTGCCCAGCAGTTCCTGCAAATACTTAACGAGAAGAACAATACCAACAAAACCTTTTCCCGCAATTCACTCGAAGTGATTCGCTCTTACTCCTGGCCGGGGAATGTCCGCGAATTGAAAAACGTGGTGCACAGGGCGTACATCCTCTCGACCGAGACGCTTGACATCGAAGACTGCATCTCCGACCTGTCCACCCGCAAGCCGACAGTGCACGATGGTTATCTGAACTTCTTTGTCGGCACGCCGCTGGCGGACGCGCAACGGGAAATCATCCTCGCCACGCTGAAGCATTACAGCGGCAACAAAAGGCTGACCGCCGAGACTCTCGGGATCAGCCTGAAGACCTTGTACAACCGATTAAAGGAGTATTAAACCTACGTATTGACGACTTCACCGCCATTCGGATGCAGCACTTGCCCGGTCATGTAAGAAGAGTCTTCGGACGCGAGCAATACATAACACGGTGCGATCTCGTCAGGTTGACCCACCCTGCCGAGCGGCACATCGCTGCCGAAATCCTTTACATGCTGCGCGTCAAAACTGGACGGGATTAATGGCGTCCAAACCGGGCCGGGCGCCACCGCATTGACATTGATGCCGCGTTTGGCCAGTTGTTGCGAGAGTGAGCGGGTGAATGCGACGATAGCGCCTTTCGTCGAGGAATAGTCCAACAGGTGCGCGCTGCCCCGATACGCGGTGACCGATGTGGTGTTGATGATGCGGGCACCCGACTTCAGGTGCGGCATCGCCGCCCTGACCGTGTAGAACATCGCGAACACATTGACCCGGAAAGTTTTTTCGAGCTGCTCGTCGCTAATCTCTTCGATGCTCTCCTTCGGAAACTGCTGTGCGGCATTGTTCACAAGCACATCGAGCATACCGAACGAGGAGATCGCGGTGTCGACCATCTTCTTGCAAAAGACCGGATCACCGACATCGCCGGCAATGGTGATGCATTCCCTGCCCTCCTTCTCAACCAGCCGTTGCGTTTCCTTCGCGTCCTGATGCTCGTCGAGGTATGAGATCACAACGTTTGCGCCTTCCTTCGCGAAGGTCACGGCCACAGCGCGGCCGATTCCGCTATCACCTCCGGTGATCAACGCAACTTTGCCGGCCAGCTTCCCGCAGGCTTTGTAGTCCCGCGCGGCAGACTCCGGGCGCGGGGTCATTGCGGTTTCGGACCCGGGTTGATGATCCTGGTGTTGAGCTGGAATGTCCGACTGTCTATTTTCGTTTCCCATCATCACGTCTCCGTTCGTTAGTGCTTCGCACTTTTGCGCTGGGTCCGGCTTTTGCCGGCCGACTTCAACGCAATCGCAACCGCCTGCTTGACCGCCTTCTTCTTGTTTTTCGGATGGCTGGTGCCGACCGTGCCGTCGTTTTCGTACTCATGGACCAGCTTTTTGATATTGGTCTTTACCGTTGCGTCGCTCTTTCCTCTTTTCAAAGGCATGGCGTAGCCTCCATCACAGGTGTTGGTTTTCAATATGGATTCGTTGCGGGCAGGTTGCCGCGTTATGAATTTAGCAGATTCCATGCCACCGGACGCCTTGAGCTGCGTCAAGGGCGCCGGTCAGGACGGCAGCTCAGGCAGCCAGCGGCTGCATCTTTGCCAACGCTTCGAGCAGCAAGGCGGGATCGCCGGATGAGAGTTTCTTTGAATCGGACAAGGTTTGCCGAAACGCGCGAGCGCCGGGCATGCCCGCCATCAAGCCGAGCATGTGCCTGGTAATGCTGTTGAGCCTCAGGCCACTGCCGGCCTTCCCATGGCGCTCCAGCTGTTCGCGTATGTAAGGCTGCATCGCATGCAAGATTTCGGCGCGCGACTTTACGGGCGTATCGTCGTTGTAATAACGCGCATCAAATGACGCCATCAGATACGGATTGTGGTACGCCTCGCGGCCGAGCATCACACCGTCGATATGCTGCAGGTGCGCGTCGATCTCTTCGAGGGTCTTGATTCCGCCATTAATGATGATTTCAAGCTGTGGAAAGTCGCGTTTGAGCTGGTACGCGAACTCAGGTTTCAGCGGCGGAATCTCCCGGTTCTCCTTGGGACTGAGACCTTTCAGGATCGCATTGCGGGCATGTACGATAAAAGTTTTACTTCCTGCGTCCGCGACCGTGCCGACAAAATCACGAACGAAATCGTACGATTCAGTTTGGTCGATGCCAATTCGGTGTTTGACCGTCACGTCGATCGATACAGCGTCGCGCATCGCCTTCACGCAATCTGCCACCAGTGCCGGTTCCGCCATAAGGCATGCGCCGAACGCGCCCTTTTGCACACGCTCCGATGGGCAACCGCAATTGAGGTTGATCTCGTCATATCCCCATTGCTCGCCCAGCCGTGCGCTCTTTGCAAGATCACACGGTTCACTTCCGCCCAGCTGCAATGCGACGGGATGCTCTTCGCTATTGAAATCGAGATGCCGCGCAACATCACCGTACAGCAGCGCGCCGGTCGTCACCATCTCTGTATAAAGCCAGGTATGGCTCGTGATCTGCCGGTGGAACGTACGGCAGTGACGATCTGTCCAGTCCATCATGGGGGCGACGGAAATGCGGCGGGCGGGAAGTTTGGCGGAATTCAAAAAGGACCTCGGTAAAAACGATATTGTACCGGGAGAGGCCAGCCCGGATATTTTATCGGAACGCGGAGTGATGGCGTTCGAGTTGCGAGACATTTTGCGTCCGCGCTTCGCGCCAATAGCGGGACTATTGGCG
>JAQGMD010000140.1 GCA_028292565.1 Burkholderia sp.
CGGCAACTCTCTTTGGCGCCGGCCGGCAAACTCCGGCTGGCTTTCGCCTGCCGATCACGCACCCGCATCCAGGCGTCGAGCACCCCCAGCGGTTCGCGCTCAGGACTGACCGCATACGTCGGATGAACGTACACCCCGCGTTGCGCCGCATAGCTAAGCGTGCCTAACCCCTCGATTTCCTGACCGTTAGAATCCACTTCGGTCGTATCCTGAATGCATAACACCACCGACCGGCCACGCATGCGCTCGTGCGTTGTTTAAGCGCGCATCTCCCAGGTTAATTCCTGCCAACTCCTGCTCTGCCCACTGCTGTCCCATGATCGCCCCTTGCAAATTTCATGGGACCCGTGCCGGGCAGCGAAGTTATGCGTAATGAGGTGACTTTAGGGACGCCCAGTATAGGGACGCCCAGTACCGACCAGCCAAGGTGATGCGAGTGGATTCCGCCGAAATACCGGCCAACATAACGCAACGGATTTGAAATACATAATAAAAAAAGCCGCACAGGATTATCCGTGCGGCTCTCCGTTGGCGGCAGAAGCGGTCAGGCAGCCAGTGTTTTTTGCACTTTTTCCGGCAGCATAGGCAAGCTGCGCATGCGCTTGCCGGTCAGGACAGCCACTGCATTGGCGATGGCAGGCGCGACCGGTGGCAGACCCGCTTCGCCCACACCTCCGGGCGCGTTGTCGCTTGGCAGAACCTTAACGCTGATGTTGGGCACCTCGTTCAAGCGCAGCACCGGATAATCGTGGAAGTTCGACTGTTGCGGCACGCCATCCTTGAAGATCACCTGCTCCCTTAATGCGGCGGAGACGCCCATCACGATACCGCCTTCGACCTGCGTCGCCACGTTCTTAGGCAGCACGGCGACGCCCGGATCAACAGCGGCCCAAACGTTGTGCACCTTGATTTCGCCGGTCTTCTTGTCGAGCGAGATTTCCACGATTTGTGCCATGTGGGTCTCCCACATATCTGAATAGGCGACGCCTAAGGCGCGACCGGCGGGACGTTTCTTGTTCCAGTTTGCCATCTTCGCGACTTCGCGCAGCACGGCCTGTGCCCGCGGCTGCTTTGTCAGCAGTTGCAGGCGGAACTCGATCGGGTCCTGCTTGCGTACCTTCGCCACCTCGTCGATCATGGTTTCGACCGCAAACTTGGTGTACCCGCCGCCGACGCCGCGGTAGAAACCGACATCGACCGAGCGCTCCTGACGCGCGAACTCGATCAACTGATCGTTGATGCCGTATACGATCTCAGAGCCTTCCTGGAACGGACTGTCCTTGCCGCCGGCAGCCTTGAATGCGCCCGGGTTTGCACGAGCATAGATCGATTCGCCTGCCAACCTGTGGTGCCAGCCGACGATGTTGTTTTGCGCGTCGAGGCCGACTTCCAGGTGCTGGGCCACCAGAGGGCGGAATTTGTCATTGCGCACGTCGTCTTCGCGCGTCCAGGTAACCTTGACCGGTTTGCCGTCGGCTTCCTTTGCAATCAATGCCGCGTCGATCGTAAAGTCCGCATCGAAGCGGCGGCCCAAACCGCCGCCCATCAGCGTGGTGTTGACCTTCACATCCGCAGCCGGAATCTTGAGCGCGGCCGCAACCGCACCGGTAGCAATCGATGGGCTCTGGTTCGGTGACCAGATCTCGACTTTGTCGCCGGTCCACTTCGCGGTGGCATTCATCGGTTCCATCGTCATGTGGGCTGTGTGCTCGGTCTGGTAATCCGCTTTCAGCACGCGAGCCGCGCCTTTGATGTTTTGCGCAGCGTTTCCATGCTTTTCGACCGTAACGCCGGCCTTGGCGGCGTCCAGGTCATTGGCCACCGCCTGGTAGTCCTTCATCACTGTGTCGGACGAGTAGGCCTTCGCGGGCGAAGCATCGCCCCAGGTGACCTTGAGCGCATCCTTCGCCTGGCGCGCAGCCCAGGTGTTCTCTGCAAGGACAGCGACGCCGTATGGCAGCGTCACGGTCTTGATGAAACCCTTTACGGCTTTGGCTGCGGAATCGTCTACCGACACCAGCTTGTCCTTTTGTACGGGCGGGCGCAGGACCGCTGCGTGGATCATGCCGTCGAGTTTGACGTCGATGCCGAAGTTGGCCTTGCCGCGGGTCTTGTCGACGGTGTCGACGCGTTGCACGCCCTTGCCAATGTAACGGCAGTCTTTCAGCGGCTTGAGCATCGCCGGCGTAACCGGCGGCAGCCCATCCGGCACCTTGGCGAAGCTGGCGATTTCGCCGTAGCTCATCGTGCGCTTGGACGATGCATGCTTGACCACACCCAGCTCGGTCGTCAACTCGCCGACTGGCACATTCCATTTATCGGCCGCTGCCAGCAGCAATACCTGTCGTGCCTGAGCACCGGCGAGGCGCAATACCTCGTAGTAGCCGCGCGTCGTCTTCGATGCGCCGGTCGCCATATTGCCACCGAACAGCTTGTTGCCGTAAGCCTTGGCGTTGGTTTCTGCCTGTACTACTCGTACTTTGGACCAGTCGGCATCGAGATCTTCAGCCACACATAGCGGCTGGGCAGTCATTGCACCTTGCCCCATCTCGGAAGCCGGCGAGACGATGGTAATGTTGCCGTCGGCGCCAATCGTGATCCACTGGTTCGGAACCAGGTTGGCATTTTGCGCGATTGCCTGGCCCGCTTTGGTAAGCGTCGGCAGGCCGAAGGCGACACCGATGGCAAAGCCACCAGAGCCGAGCAGGAATTGACGGCGCGACAATTTGACGCTGGTTACTGGCTTGGTCATGGAATCACGCCTCCTTTTTCTTTTTGGTATTTGTGCCGGCGGCGCGTTCGATCGCGCACACGATCTGGTTGTAGGTGCCGCAACGGCAAATGTTGCCGCTCATCGCGTCGACGATTTCCTTGCGGTTGGGCTTGGGGTTCGATTTCAGCAAGGCAGCAGCCGACATGATCTGGCCGGACTGACAATAGCCGCACTGCGGCACGGCCTCTTCCACCCACGCCTTTTGCAGCGGATGGTCGCCATTGGCGGACAGGCCTTCGATCGTCGTGATTTTCTTGCCTTCGAGCGCTGCCGCCGGCGTAACGCAGGAACGCGTCGCCACGCCGTCGACATGCACCGTGCAGGCCCCGCACATTGCCATTCCACAGCCGAATTTGGTGCCGGTCATGCCCAGCGTATCGCGCAGTACCCACAGGAGCGGCATGTCGGATGTTGCTTCGACTTCAACGCTCTTGCCATTGATGTTCAGTTGCATGAAATTCCCTCTTCAAATAGGTGTTGCGAAACCTCTTACGATATCACAGCTTGCCTATAGGACATATCTCATGAACCGTTGAACATCGATCCGCCGACCGAGTGTTACATAAATGAAAAACCCCGGCAGAAGATACAGCTCTTTTTCGAATCGTTTGCGATTTTCAGTTAAAGCCGCGTTACACCTTAGAGTCGACGAGCAATTACTTTAATGGCATCAATCTCGCACCATGCGGTTACCGTGCGCCCGAGCGGGCGTACGGTAATCGCAACTCGCCGGCTGTTGCCTACGGAATCACCAGGTCGACCAGCGGACCGTGCTGCTGTGCGCCGTACACATCACGGTCGAAGGCCGAGCCGCTGCCATGGCTGGCAAAGCGCCGCGGCAACGTAATTTTGATTGCACGTACCCGATCGAAGGGGATGATGCGTACCAGCTCACGCTCGACGTCGTATAGCGGCGCGAGCGTCGCCTCGGTGAGTACGCCCGAATCGCGAATGTTCAACGATGTTGAAACCTACCAGCGTGTATCACCGACGCCAAAGTAAGTATCCCCTGCTGAATCTGCTCGCGTGACAGGCTCGCGTACCCCAGAATCAAGCCGGCTGCCCGGGGTTGGATGGGTGCATGCAGGTCAGCAAACAGCGGCGACACCGGGTAGACGCCGACGCCGCTGTTGCGGGCGGAGGCCACCAGCGCAGGCTCGTCGTGAGACGTCATGGATGGCAGCCACAGGACTATGTGCAGTCCAGCTGCCGTGCCACTCACATGGACATCCTTGGGCAGATGACGCGTTATGGCGTTCAGCAAGGCCCCGCGGCGCCGCTCGTTTTCCCGACGCATGCGCCGGACATGACGCTCGTAGGCCCCACCCTCGATCAGCGCCGCCAGCACACCTTGCTCCAGTACGGGTGCGTGGCGATCTGTCAGTCGCTTGGCGTGGCGAAATACCGGCACCAGTTCAGGTGGCAGCACGAGGTAACCAATCCGCAGTTGCGGCGAAAGGGCCTTGGAAAACGTCCCGATGTAGATAACCCGGCCATCGGCATCAATCGATTGCAGAGCGTCAATCGGGCGCTGGCCGTAGCGGAACTCGCCGTCGTAGTCGTCCTCAATGATCCACGCCTCGTGGCGCTTGGCCCATTGCAGTAGCTCCAGCCGCCGTCCGATGGGCAATACGCCCCCCAGCGGAAACTGGTGTGACGGCGTCACGTACGCGAGGCGGATACGCCTACCCTCGGGGAGTTTGGCAGTGTCCAGGCCGTCGGCGTCGGCCGGCACAGCCAGGCACCTGGCGCCAGTGACTTCGAAGCAGCGTCGTGCCATTAAATAACCGGGATCTTCAAAGACAAAGGAATCACTGGCATCTAACAGCAGTCTTGCACATAGATCGAGGGCCTGTTGCGAGCCGTGCACGACGACAATCTGCCCGGCATCGCAGACAAGGCCTCGGGCGCGTCGCAGATAGCCTTGGAGGGCGAGCCTCAGCGATTTGTCGCCTTCCGGCGGGGCATAGTACAGACTCGGCTGCTGCCTCAGCAGTTCAGCCTGGTAGGCACGCCGCCAGGCGAGGGTTGGGAAGTCGCGGGCGGCCACCGCGCCGTAAAGGAAGTCGAAGCGGACCGGTTCGGCGTGCGGCATTGCCGGCATGCCAATACCCGCTAAACGGCGCCCAAACTCGGACAGCACCGGCGCAGACTTGGCGCGTTGACCCGAATGCGTGCCCCGCGCGGTCGGCGCCGCCAAAGGACTGGCGATCCGGGCGGCGCGCCCCACGGAGGTGACCAGGAAGCCTTCGGCCGCAAGCTGTTCGTAGGCTGCGGTAACGGTAGTGCGCGATACGCCGAGCTCGGCCGCCAGGGATCGCGTCGAAGGTGCGCGCGCGCCTGGGGCCAGCGTACCGTCAGCGATCTGGGCACGCAGAAGAACGTAGATGCGACGTCCTGCCCCTGTAGCGCCGGCGCGGCGGCTGGCCGGTTCGTCCAACTGGTCCATAACAAATCTCCAAAACTGGATCTTCCAATTGTACCGGTTGCATGTGACAGTAACGGCCATCTGTCCTCTTTCGTTTGCCTGCAACCATGTACATTCCTGCCCACTTTGCTGAATCCCGACCTGAGGAACTCAGCCGCATCATCCGCGACAACCCACTGGGCATTCTTGTCACACATGGCGGCAGTGGACTGGATGCCGACCATATCCCGTTCGAGTTTGATGCCGACGAGGGCAAGCACGGGGTGCTTACGGCTCACGTGGCCCGCGCCAACCCGCTCTGGCAGCGCTGCCCTACGGGCACGCCGGTCATGGTCGTGCTTCGCGGCGCCCAGGCCTATATCTCGCCCAACTGGTACCCGAGTAAGCTCGAGACGCACCGCCAGGTGCCGACTTGGAACTACGAGGTGGTGCACGCGCACGGCACAATCATCGTGCATGACGACGAACGCTTCGCTCGCCGCATCGTCGCGCGCCTGACGCGGCGGCACGAGTCAACCGAACCGGAACCTTGGAAGATGGGGGACTCCGCATCCGAGTTCATCAACGAACATCTACGCCACATCGTCGGCATAGAGATCACCATTACCTCACTGGTGGGCAAGGTCAAGCTCGGCCAGAACAGGGAGGCGCGTGACCGCCTCGGCGCCGCCGAAACTCTTGAGGCGCGGGGACACGAGGCCGTGGCACAGGCCATGCGTAAGGCCGGATGAAGGCCAGGCGGCCAAGTCAATTCACCACCAAGGATCCATGTACACATCCACCTTCACGTTCGCAAAACGCGAGTTCGACAACGAGTTCCACGCAATTGAGAATGAGATTGCCCGGATTGCGAAATCCATCCCTGGTCCCTGCGCGCCACAGGCGCAGTCCCGGCATTGCAAAACCTTACCCACTGAAGCACCCCACCGAAGAAGACGCACAACATGTCATTCATTCCGTTCCTGATCGCCGCCGTTGTACTTGCCATTACCCCGGGTCCGGGCATCGCCTACGTCGTTGCTCGCACCGCCGCGGGCGGCCGCGTGGAGGGCCTGGCTTCATGCTTCGGTACAGGCCTCGGTGGAATGCTCCACGTGCTCGCCGCGGCGCTGGGCCTGTCACTGGTCATAGCCCAGTCCGCTGTTGCATTCAACCTGCTCAAGTACATCGGCGCGGCCTATCTGGTGTATCTGGGTATTCGCATGCTAATGCGTACCGACCAACCGGTCACGGTTGGAGCCAAGACGAGGCAAGGTGCGCGTCGTGCCCTGTTGGACGGGGTCATGGTCGAGGCCTTGAACGTTAAGACCGCGTTGTTTTTTCTGGCCTTCCTGCCCCAGTTTGTCTCGCCGAGCGAGCCGCTGGTGCCGCAACTCGTGTTGCTTGGCAGTATTTGCGTGGCGCTCAATACGTTTGTCGATGTCGTGGCGGTCTTCGCTGCCCATCGCCTGCTCGAGTCAGGTGCCGCACGCGTTGCGCGCGCCCGCGTGATGACCCGTATGTCCGGCATCACGATGCTGGGCCTGGCGGCCTTCCTTGCGCTGGCGCGACGTGACGGATAGACGTAGCGGCGTGCTTACTCTTGATGCGGACGAATGACTGCTTCGGGGCGTAATGCAAAGCTTTGCATTACGACCCCTATGTATAGTTCGTAACTATGTATAGTTTTGGC
This sequence comes from Burkholderia sp., assembly GCA_028292565.1. Next base: position 6,874 of record JAQGMD010000140.1, read on the forward strand.
TTCGTCGCGAGGCGTATACCGAGCCCGGAGCCGCGACTAGTCATAGTCTTGGCAATATGGTCGAGCCGGTGTGGTGCCATTTTGATGGGACCACGATGGAATTTGACGACACGGACTGCACCGGCGCCCTGCGGTTGAACGAACCCTCACACGAAAATGCAGCGATTCCACGCAACCGACGAACTGATGGCATTCTTGCGGCAGCTATAACTATGTAAAGCGCACGCCGGCTCAGATCCCGGCGGCTATTGGGGCCCGATATGTACTCCCGCCGCAAACTATACATAGTGGCGAACTATACATTCAAAGGGTGCGGCTTCAGCTGAATATCTAAATGAGTTTGCGTTGTCTAAGCCGGGAATGAGGTTGGGAAGGATATGGCGATGACGACGCGGGTGACGAAGAGCATTGGTACCACGATCACGATGGAAAC
>JAQGMD010000166.1 GCA_028292565.1 Burkholderia sp.
CCGATATCCGCTTCAAACTGTTCGGGCAGGTGTGGTGCCTGCCGTTCGGCTCTACCGTGTTGTGGTCAGCGGTCATTTTCCTGATTGCCGAGGTAGTCAGCTGGACTTGCCTGTTTTGCTGAGAGCGCGCATGCAGCCCACCATGGAACAACTGAGCGAGCGCTACGGCAGCCGCTACAAATGGATCGTGCTCCTGACGGTCATGATAGGGACGATGGCGTCGATTCTGTCATCGACCATAGTTAATGTGGCAGTGCCCGACCTCAGCCATCACTTCGCGCTCGGGCAGGAGAGGGCGCAATGGGTATCGGCCGGGTTCATGCTGGCGATGACGCTGTCCATGCTGACCACGCCATGGTTGCTGCTGCGTTACGGCTTGCGCCGCACCTATGCCGGCGCCATCTGGCTCTTGCTCATCGGCGGGGTGGTGGGCGGTTTCAGCGTCAATTACCCGATGCTGCTGACCATGCGGGTGGCGGAAGGACTGGCTGCCGGCGTGTTGCAGCCGATTCCTGCCATCGTAATTCTGCGCGCGTTCGAGGTAAAAGAGCAGGGCAAGGCGATGGGCATTTTCGGTTTCGGCGTCGTGCTGGCGCCGGCCATCGGCCCCAGCGTCGGCGGCTTCCTGGTCGAGTTATTCGGCTGGCGCTCGATTTTCTTCGTGGTGGTGCCATTCTGCGTGGCGGTGCTCTTCATGGTCCGCCGATTCCTGTCAGTGAATTCACCGATGATGGGCGATGCCAAAGCGCTGGACTGGAAGGGCCTGCTGCTGGCGGGCGTCTGTACCATCAGTATCCTGAACGGGCTGGTGCATCTGCAGGACGAACCGATGCTGGCGGCGGCTCTGCTGGTGCTCGGCGTGGCCAGCTTCGCCGCCTTTGTCGTCCACCAGTTGCACGCCGAAGAACCGCTGATGAACATGAAGCTGTTCCGTTACCGGCAGTTTTCGATGGGCGCACTGGTCGCCTTCATCTATGGCGCGGGCCTGTTCGGATCAACCTATCTGCTGCCGGTTTACATGCAAATGGCGCTGGGCTATACGCCATCGGAAGCCGGCCTGATCCTGCTACCCGCCGGCATAATCCTCGGCGTCGTCATCATGTTGGCCGGCAAACTGGCTGACCGGGTCGCGCCTAATCTCCTGGTGTCCGCCGGACTTCTGCTGCTGGCAATCTCCTTTGGGCTGATGGCAATCGGATCGGGCGCCACGGGGTACTTCACCCTGATGGCCTGGGCCATCATCGGGCGGGTGGGCCTGGGATTCGTGCTGCCGGCGCTCAGCCTCGGCTCGATGCGGGGCGTCGAGTCCACTCTGATTGCACAGGGGGCCAGCACCATCAATTTTCTGCGCCAGCTGGGTGGCGCCATCGGCGTAAGCCTGGTCGGGATCATGCTGCAATGGCGCCTGGCCGCGCATCACGCGGGGCTTACCGGGCAGTCGACGGATGCGGCCAAACGGATCGAGGCGTTCAATGAAACCTTCCTGCTCGTCGCGGTCCTTTGCGCCAGCGCGGTGCTGGCCGCATGGCGTATGCGCCCATCAGCCACGGCAGAGGCATCGACTGCAACCAGTCAAATGTGACAGGTATTTGTAATATTTTTGACAACAAAAAGTGAGATTCGTGTAAGGTATTGCGGAAATCGGGTCCTGCCGCGCCAGGGAGCCTAGCTTATGCGGGGCTGCCTCCTGCGGCAACGGGTTCCTGGCGCTAGCCGCCGGACACCCTGTCCATAACGGCCCTCCCCGGCCCTATTGGTGCGTTTCCATGTCATCCACGAATTCCGACGAAGCCGTTCCGAACACGGATATTTTTCCACTTGCCGAAATGCCCGCGGAGCCTGGGCTGCCCGTTCCATCGGCCGCGATGCGCCGCTACGCGGATACCCTCAATGTTGCCCGGCAGGCGGCCCGCATCCAGCGCTTGCTCCCGATCTGCATTGTGGCGGAGTTGTACGTATTGGCGCTGGCGGTATTCCACACACAGGAACTGGTCGACCGGAGCACGCTGGTTACCGTCGCTGTCATTGCCGGCAGCCTGATCGTGGCCCTGTATGGCATCTTCATTACGGGATTGAACCTGAAGGCAAAAGAAAAAAACCTGACCGCGCCGATCGCCATCGGAGGACTCGCGATCATGCTCTGGACGCTGTATTCGGCGCCCGGTAGCCGGATTATTTTCACACCATTCATCTTCGTGCTCACCGCATATGCGATGTACCGGCTTACGCACAGGACGTTGCTGCTGCTCACCACCGCCACCCTGGCCGGATATGCCGGCGTGATCGGGCTGCATTTGGCGCAGCGGGGCAGCTCGCTCGACATCCAATACGCGCTGTTGCACTGGCTGGTACTGGCACTGACCCTGCCCGGGTTCGTCGTGCTTGCCGGGCGGGTGCGCCGCCTGCATAGCGCGTTGTACCAGGCCGGCAAAAAGATCCGAACTATCGAAGAACACGCGCAGCGCGACCCGTTCCTCGGCTGCTATAACCGGCGCTACCTGATCGCCGCGCTCGAGGAGCAAAAACGCCTGAGCGACGAAACCGGGGCGCCGCTGTGCCTGGCTGTCATCGACCTCGACAATTTCAAACGCATCAATGATGACATCGGCCATCTCGCCGGTGACGAAGTACTCCGAACCTTTGCCCGCATCGCGCAGGAGAACGTGCGTCAGGGCGACGTGCTGGGCAGGTATGGCGGCGAGGAGTTCGTGCTTATCCTGCCGCAGACCCCTTTGCTACCCGCGCTGAACACGGCCGAGCGCATCCGGGAGCAGGTGGAACATCATTGCTGGCAAGGAAAACTGCAGCACCGCGTCACCGTTTCGATCGGGCTGACGCAGTATATTCCCGGGGAATCGGTACTCGACCTGTTCTCCCGCACCGATACGGCGATGTACCTCGCCAAGCGGGGCGGACGCAACCAGGTGGTGGTGGAAGAGCCAAGCGCGGAATTGTGGCAGGCGGTCGACGCCTGACTACTGCCGCAGCAACCTGTCCAGGCGCTCGGGCGCGCGTCTGCTCACCGCACGGCCCGCGCGTCTGGCGGCCTCACCAAAATCTCTGTCCTCAACACGCAAACTGAACCGGCGTATATTAAGTAGGTCAGAGTCAATATTCCGTCGCCGCAACGAAATGCCGGCGCACAACACCAAAGAGACTCCATGTCCGAACCATACGACGCAAGCGCGCCTTCCACGACTTCCGCAACTGTCGAGCCAGCCGCGTCACCCCTTCCAGTAAGGGAAGAGCCTCCCGGTGCCGTGCGAGAAGAAACGCCGTGGGGCCAGACGCGAAGGGTCATCGTGGCCCGATTCCGCGCAATGTCAGACCTCGTGGCGCGACGCCTCACGCATCGCACGCTCAAAATCGGGGTTTCGGCCCGCATCTTTCACCCGGAGTCGGGCGCAACGGGATTGCGCAGCAAAACCTTGCAGTATCTGGACGAGTCGATTGCCCAGTGGGTGATGTCGCGTGACGTACTAGTGTTTATGATCCCGACCGTGAATACCAATGGCCTGTTACATCCCAGCAATATCCGCCTGCGCGACTACGCCAAGCACCTGGACGGCCTCGTGCTGCAGGGCGGGGCTGACGTATCGCCTAAAACCTACTCGCAGGCGGCGACCCGTCCGGAGTGGAGCGGCGACCGTACGCGCGACATGTACGAGCTCGAACTGTTCCATGAATTCGTCGAGGCCGGGAAGCCGGTGCTGGGCGTATGCCGTGGTTGTCAACTCATCAATGTCGCGTTTGGCGGCACCCTTTACCAGGACATCGCAACCGACGTGCCGACCGCGATCGAACATGTCAGCGACTTGTACGACACGCATTATCATCCGATCCTTTTCCCCGAGGGATCGACCCTGGCAAAATTGTTCCCTTCCAGGTCCGAAGCACTGGTAAATTCGATCCATCATCAGGCGGTCAAGGACCTTGGGCGCGACCTCACGGTCGAAGCGTACTCAGGCAGCGACCACATCGTCGAGGCGATCCGTTATCGCAAGGCCCGTTTCGTCATGGGCCTTCAGTGGCATCCGGAATTTCACCGCGCCGGTAGCGCAGAACTACTGGACTGCACGCCCATCCTCGATGATTTTCTGCGCGCCGCGCGCGAGACGCGTTTTTAAGCGCCAGCCATGTTGTGGAATGTAGGCAATCAAATCCCGGGATCAGTATGCTCATTTCCACGATTTCCGGCAAAACCGGCGAATTTATTTCCCCAGAGCGATATAGCGGTTGACAACAAGGGGTCACTACACTATAGTTTGGGGTTCCCTGACGGAGGGGTGGCCGAGTGGTTAATGGCAGCAGACTGTAAATCTGCCCTCTTACGAGTACGCTGGTTCGAATCCAGCCCCCTCCACCAATTTTGGTATTTCAGGTGAACAAGTTTTGCGGCTGAAGTTGATGTGCCTTGCGGGTGTAGCTCAATGGTAGAGCTGAAGCCTTCCAAGCTTATGACGAGGGTTCGATTCCCTTCACCCGCTCCAGTTTTTGGTTGGACGTACCCCCGGGGTATCGGACAGCAAAGATGCCCTTGTAGCTCAGTGGTAGAGCACTCCCTTGGTAAGGGAGAGGCCACGTGTTCAATCCACGTCAAGGGCACCAT
>JAQGMD010000177.1 GCA_028292565.1 Burkholderia sp.
AAAGCAAGATGTGATCGGGGCACGGAATGTTATCAAAGAAATATGAAATCGGATCGGTCAGGGCGGTTGCTAGCGGTCGGTCGCAGCGTGGGCACCCTGTGCCCACGCGGAATCCACGATCGGGAAAGGCGTGGGCACGTGGTACCCACCCTGCGAATCTGTTACGCCGCTTCCCACTCAATATTGGTCAGGAACGACAACCGCGCCTCGATCAATCGGGTCGATGCTTCCAGCACCGTGTCGGTGTGCTGTGGATCCTGGTCCAGCATTCGTGCCAGGATGTTGCGCATGGTCTTGCCCTGTCCATTTTCACGCTCGATGTGGCGGCGGAAGAACTCCAGGCATTCAGGTGGCACTCCGTGCGCCGTAAATCCATGCATCACATCGCTGTACAGATCCGGCAAGATCGCTTCGGCGCCAAGGTAGAGCGCGGCGAGGCCATGGACCGGATCCGCCTGCCTGCAATAGTAGGACACCGTATCGATCAGGCCCTGGGTCCCCGGCAGCGTCGGGCTGTGCTTCAGTTCGACGCCGAAGTCCGACAGCATGTCTGTATACGTCACCGTATGTGGTTCCTCGTCGCCGCTGAAGCCGAGCTCCACGGCAAGGTCTTGCGCGAGTCGCATAGCGTCGCCGGCATCGTCCAGATTGGCGATCAGCGCACAAAGATAGCGCATGTTGAAAGCCGCGTATTTGCCCTGTTGCGAGAGGAAGGTCCTCAGCGCGGAAAGTGTCACCTTGCCACTGGCACAACGGCGTACGAACGGATGTTGCCGCACCCGCTCCACGTTGCGCTGGGCAAGCATGTCCAGCAGTTGCATCGCGCTGACGCCCAGCGGAATCGACCCGGCGCGGGCGCGATCAAACGTATATGCGGCCATGCTGTCTGGCCTGCCCTCGCAAAGCGCCTCGTCACCTGTAAGACTGTGCATCGGGATCTCCATTGAAAGAATCCCCGATGAGTGGATCGGCGCCCGCGAAAGTTCCGTCCGGGCATCAGTAATCAATGCGGTCGAAGGTTGATAGGGATGCAACTGTGCAGCGGGGTGGGCACCCTGCTGATTCAGGGTGGCGGACTGCTTCATCTCTGCCAAAGTCATCGGTCCGGGTTAAGATTCGCACTGAACCCGGATTTTGGAAACAAACAATGAATGACGACGATTTTTCAGAAAAAGACTGGCGCAGGCTGTTAAGCCATCTCGGCGAAAACCCCGATCGCCAGGGGCTGCGCGACACGCCGCAGCGCGTGGACAAGGCGTGGAAACACTGGACCTCCGGCTACGACCAGGATCCGGCGGAGATACTCAAGGTATTCGAGGATGGGGCGGAACAATACAACGAGCTCATCGTGGTCCGCGGGATTCCGGTCTATAGCCATTGCGAACACCATCTTGCGCCGTTCTTCGGATGGGCAACCGTCGGTTATACGCCGAGAGGCAAGATAGTCGGACTTTCCAAACTGACCCGGCTGGTCGACTGTTTCGCGAAGCGCCTGCAAGTGCAGGAGCGCCTGACCATGCAGATCGCCGAATCGTTCATGAAGCATGTGGAGCCGTTGTCCGTGGGCGTGGTGATCCGGTGCCGTCATATGTGCATGGAAAGCCGCGGCATCCGGACGCCCGGACAGGAGACGGTGACTTCCGCTCTGTTGGGTGAGATGCGGAACAATCTCGGACTGCGCACCGAATTTCTTGCCATGGCACGCGAGAAGGACTGAACGTCGTTCGCAGGCTGCGCTCCGCACGCGCAACCTTGGTAACAAGTCGCTGGTAACATACGGTATTAATCGTTTTTTACCGGACGCCTTCGATGACTGACCTTGTAGTTCGCCGCCTGCTGATCGACCTTGAGCCGCCGTTCGCGCGTCATTGGTGCGGCGGCGATGCATTCCGCTCCGCCTTCTTCAATGCACTCTCGATGAGCTTCCCGGTAGGCGAGCAATTCTTCATCGACGCGGTGCGCGATGGCTTCAATGCGTTGCCTGCGGACCGGCAGGAGAGCTACAGGCAGGAAGTGCAGGGGTTCATCGGGCAGGAGGCAACGCACCGCCGCTTGCACGCACTATTCAACAATCATCTCGAATCACAGGGCCTGGAGAATCATTGGGGCCCGCGCGCGCTGCAGCGCCAGAAGATGCTTGAAGGCGTCGACAAGCGTCACTGGCTCGCGATCACCGCGGCCTATGAGCACTTTACCGCCATCTTTGCTGAGTGGATGCTTCGGCACCACGACCTGCTGGACGACTGCGAGCCGCGCATGAAAACCATGTGGTTATGGCATGCCGCCGAAGAGTCGGAACACAAGTCCACCGCTTTCGACCTGTACCAGGCGCTGGGCGGCAGCCATACGTGGCGCACTACCTGGTTTCGCCGCATTACCTTCTTCTTCCTCACCGATGTCCTGCGCCAGACCGTACACAACCTGAGGCGCGATGGCAGCCTGTGGAAATGGTGTACCTGGAAAAGCGCTGCCGTCTCTCTGTTTGGCCAGCGCGGCCTGGTCAGGGAGACCTGGCAACCATGGCGCGAATACCTCCGGCGCGATTTCCACCCGAGGCAGCAGGACACCGAACTCTCGCGCCGCTGGCTGGTGGAAAATGCCGGCAGCTATACGCCGGTCGGTTCAACCTGATTACATTTCAATAAAAAAATTCGGAGGGGACATGATTGAGTTAAAAGACATCCGGTATGTACGCCTCGGTACGCGCAACGTCGGCCAGGCGACCGAATATGCGCAAAAGATTCTCGGACTGGAACTGGTGCGCAAGGAGCAGGGCGCCTGCTATTTTCGCAGCGATAATCGCGACCACACGCTGGTCTACTTCGAAGGCGATCCGCACAATCACACGGTTGCGTTCGAGCTGGCGAATGCGAGCGAATTCCAGGCGGCGGCGACCGCGTTGTCCGATGCCGGCTACCAAGTGGTGTCGGGGAGCAGGGAAGCATGTGATCAGCGCGCGGTAGGCGACTTCATCAACTTCAAGGATCCGAGCGGCAACAGCATCGACCTGGTGCTTCGTCCGCATCACAGCGGACGCCGGTATTTTCCGTCACGCGACGCGGGTATCACCGGGTTCAGCCACGTCGGTTTGCGCACGTCGAATCCGCATCGGGATGAAGAGTTCTGGACTCACCTGATGAACGCGCGGGTCAGTGATCGCATCGGCGTTTCTCCTCTGCTCAGGATCGACGGCGTGCATCACAAGATCGCGCTTTTTCCTTCGACCTACGCCGGCGTGCAGCATATCAATCATCAGGTGGAGGACATCAATGACCTGATGCGCTCCTGGTACATGCTGAAGGAAGCTGGTGTGAAGGTGGTCTTCGGGCCGGGACGGCATCCGACATCGGGCGCGATGTTTCTTTACTTCGAGGGTCCGGACGGTATGGTGTTTGAATACTCGACGGGCGTGAAGGTGTTCACCGAAGAAGAGCAACGCACACATCAGCCGCGGCATTTTCCGCTTGTTCCGTCATCCTTCTGCATGTGGGGATCGCGGCCGGATATTCCGGAGTTCAAGTAGCGACGCTCCCCTCGCCCCGCTTGCGGGAGTGGGGAGTGTTCACCACCCCAAGAATGAACGACATCAAAAAGATCAACATGCCGCCCATCGAAGAAGTACAACTCAGGGTACGCAAAGCAGCCCGCGCAATGGCCCGCCACAACCTCGTCCACGCCTACGGACACGTTAGCGCCCGCCTCAACGACGAAGAACTGCTGGTCTGCGCGCCGCGCCCCATGGGTTGCATCGCACCTGGCGAAGACGGCATACGCGTCCCGATCAACGGCGCATTACCGCCGGGCGTCCTGCACGAAGTCCGCATCCATCAACAGATTTACCGCATGCGTCCTGATGTCGGCGGCATATGCCGCATCCAGCCGCCGCGCCTGATGGCGCTCTCCACAATGAAAATCACGCCGCGTCCCCGTCACGGAAGCGGCGCCTATTTCGGGCCCCAGCCACCTCTGTGGGATGACCCAATGCTGGTACGCACCGACGACAAGGCACAGGCCCTCGCCGAAAAACTCGGCAACGCGCGCGCCATCGTCATGCGCGGCAACGGCGCGGTCTGTGCAGGAGCAAGCATTGAAGAAGCCGCATGTCTGGCCTACTTCCTTGAAGACGCCGCGGCGGTAGAGCTCGCGGTATTGCAGGTGAAAGCGGACGTCACGCCCGCCATTTATACTCCTGAAGAAGTTGCGGCACGCGCGGTAACCGCCGGCGGCCTGTTCGAACGCATGTGGGAATATCTGACGTTTGGCGACCCGGAAAATAAAGAACGATAATCACGAGACAAGAGGAAGACTATGGACGAAGGAGCAGGCCTTCGCGATGGGGCGGCGCACCACACCGCTGCCGCACACGCCGCGCTGCGGTATGGGACAACGCTGCCTACGGTTTGAAAATGCGCAGGGTGCCGGAAGCGGCAAAGGTGAAATGACACGGCATCCGACGCGAAGGCGGTGTACATTCACTCGAGTTTTAAACAGAGCTGCGCAACCCGTGCGTCAAGCTGCCAGGTTAATCATTTTCAACAGGAGAACACATGCCATTCGTACAGATCCAGATGCTGGAAGGCCGCGACGACGAGAAGAAGCGCAGGCTGATTGCTGCCGTAACCAACGCGATTGCCGAGGCGCTTGAGGCGCCGCCTGAGTCGGTCAGGATAATACTGACCGACGTGCCGAAGACGCATTGGGGTGTTGGCGGGAAGACGATGAAGGAGTTGGGGAAGTAGGACGTAGCGAGAGCCGTCGGTCGCGCGTGGGTCCGAATGTTGGGATGGGCGCGCGGTACTGCAGCCCCCTTGCAGGGGAAGGAGCAAAAGCGTCAAGCCGAAAGCGTCTCACAAATAACTCCCCGCAGCCACTTGTTCCCCGGCTCCTTGTGAAACTTCGCATGCCAGAACAAGTTAATATCAAACCCCGGCAGCGGAACCGGATGTTCAACATAGGTCAGCCCAAACGGCGCCGTACACTGTTTCGCATAACTCTCAGGCACCGTCGCAACCATATTATTAGAAGCCGTCGCAAGAATATGCCCCACAGCGACGTAGTGGGGTACGGTGAGCACGACGTTACGCTGTATCCCCCTGCGGTCAATGGTCTCGTTAACCTTCGCATGCCCCGAACTCGGCGGAATCACAACGACATGGTCAGCCTTCGAAAACTCTTCCAGAGTAATCGTCCCCTTGTCCAGCGCATGACCCATGCGGAACATGCAGACATAGCGCTGCGTAAACAGCCGGCGCTGAAAGAAACCGGTCTTCAACTGAGGCAGCAACCCGATCGCAAGGTCGATATGCCCGGCTTCCATGGTCTCCTGCAGGTTCACCCCGGTATCGCGCAGGGTGCTGATCGACACGCGGGGCGCGACACTGACCAGCTTGTCCATTAATTTCGGCAGGAAGTTCACCTCGCCGATATCATTCAACCCGAGCGTGAATTTACGGGCGCTGCCGGCCGGATCGAATGTCTCGCGGTGGTTCAATGTGTCGTGGATGGTGCTCAGCGCATAGCCGATCGGCTCCGCCAGCTGAAGCGCAAACGGCGTCGGCTCCATTCCGCGGGAGGTGCGAAGGAACAGCTCATCGTCCAGCAACCGCCTCAACCTGTTCAATCCGTTACTCACCGCCGGTTGGGTGAGGCCGAGCCTGGTGGCGACAACGGAAACGCGCTTTTCCCTCAGGAGCTGGTTGAATAAGACGAGCAGATTCAGATCGACATCTTTCAGATCAACCATGGCGGGCGGTATTCATTCTCG
>JAQGMD010000217.1 GCA_028292565.1 Burkholderia sp.
TCTAGCCCACAGATTCAAAGCGTCACATGAAGCGACACTTCAGATCTGTACGCCCGTGTTGAGCCCCACCTACCCTTCCTCGTGCCGGCACGTGCATACAAGCACCGAGCCTTCGACGTCAGTAGTCAACCAACTAATATCCTGCAAGGACGAGGGCCTTTGGCGCCGTGAACATGGTTCCTAAAAGACGAAGTGATCCTCATGAAAAGCTTCTTTTGATGTTGTGAAGCTGCGCTATTTTTAAAAGATAAAACCTGTAATGTGAAATGACGAGTGCTTTAGGGCCCGCGCAGTAATACGTTGTTCATTTTGGCGGTCGTAGCGGGATGCAATGCCAGGCGCCCGCTACGGCCAGCAAAAATGACAACTTATTCCTGCGCGGGTCCTTAGAGTCATGCATTCCATGACAAGGATTGCAAGCGTCGCTAATGAAGGAATCTCGAGATGAGGATTCTGATTGCTGCGGCTCACTTGACTCGGCCATAACACATAACATTTGTCGTCGGCTTTATGTCGGAACGCACCCCACAGTTAAATATAGCAATTGCGCTTTATTTTTTCGCCGCCCTCGCCACCTGACGCGTTTTTGGCTTGCCCGGCTTTTCTTTCCCGGATTGCTCGAGACATAACAAGGTATCTGCGTAAGACATAAACCGGTTGAGATAATCGGGTGAGATATCGCGCATCAATGCAAGTGAGCGCAGCACCAGCATGTGGGAGTTAATCGGTCCGGCATTCTTTGGGGCTTGCTCAAGTGCTTGTGCCACCTGTCTGTCAACACTCAGTTTTGACCAGGTATTTCTGAAGTTCCGTATGGTCTTCAGTTCGGCACGCGGTCCGGCAGTTTCCTCCAGACGCGCATCAGCATTTTCCGGGGAATGCTGCTCAAGTTGGCGCACCAGCGCGCCCAAAGACGTGGAATGTTCGCCGGTCTTCAGGGTGGCGGTAAGTCGTCGCAATCCTTTGAAATCACCGGCGGCAAAGAGCCGCTGCAGGTCGCTGGCCGCGTGCGGATATTGCTGCACACTTCGGGCGATGGTTTCCTTGGCATCGCATCGCGCCAGGTCAAAACGTTCTTTAAACGCCGCCAGCGCTTGCGCCAGCTTAGCGTCGAGCATGCGTTTTACGCTTCCCTGGTGCGCTATTGCGCGTTTGGCCAGCGCTTCAATATAGTGCAAACGCACGGGGTCAAATTGGTCCGCGCCTGCCTTGCGCAGGGAAGTGATCAGCGTGTCGAAATCAGGGGATGAATCCAGTGGCGCATCTGCAATTTCACTGTGATCCGACTCATTCATGAGGCGGCAGCTTCGCATTGGGGGTTTTCGGCACGGGCGCCATTTCCACCCGACGGTTTTGCGCACGCGCAGCGTCATCGCTGTTGGGCTTTACCGGCTGCTCAGAACCAAAGGCTGCCGCAAATACCATGGAAGATGGCATACCTTCGTCGATCAAGGTACGGGTGACTGTCAAGGCGCGCTGGGCCGATAGTTCCCAATTGTCAGTGAAGCGGCCGCCCCGTATGGACTTGTCGTCGGTAAACCCGCTCACCATGAGCAGTTCATCACGCGACGTCAGATAAGCCTGCAGCGGTGTGACCAGACTATTTAATAGTTGCCGACCTTCAGGCTGCAATTGATCCGAATTGAGCGCGAACAGTACCTGGCCACTGATGCCAATGCGCCCGTTGTTCAAGGTAATACGTCCCGTGGCCAGCGGAATCGCCAGGGCTTTTTCCAGGCTCATGCGGCGCTGCTCTTCGACCTGGCGCTTTTTCACTTCGTCCTGCAGGTGCGATGTCAATTCCATTTGGACGGCCACCACGCCGACCAATATCAGAACAAAAGCTCCCAGCAAGCTTGACATCAGGTCGCCAAAAGCCGCCCAGACCGGCGCGGTGTGTTCAACACCTGCATCACTGTCATCCATCACTTGGCCTGTCCGTCGAACATGGCTTGCCTTGCCGGCAATTGGCGCAACTCTTCAAAGATTTCTTTTTGCGACGTCATACTCAGGTCAATGATTTCACGCGCCTGGGCCACGTAATAGGCGAGTTGTTCGTCGCTTCTCGACATGGATTTGTCCATCGCGCCTTCGATGCGCTGCAGGTTGACAATCAGTTTTTCATTGGCTTCGTTGAACGAGTGCACAGCAAAACTAAAGGCTTCGCTAAGGCTCGATACTTCGACAGCGCTGCTGGTGACGTGTGCGGCACTATCGGAGAGCTTGGCGGCTTCGCTGGCAACATTGTCTGAAAACGCGCTGCCGGCAGCATTGAGAGCCGCCGCAGAGGAGGCCACCAGGGAATCGATCACGGAGCGCTGTTCAAGAGAAGCATGATTGATCGCATTGAGCAGTGCATTGAGTGTTTCCATAATGCGACTGCGTTCCTCGAGCAATTCGTTGTCGCGCGTAACACTGCCGGAGATTTGCTGGCGTAATTGCCCGATAACTTCTGCCGCAGCGCGTGGCGCTTCCGAGGCCGTTTGTATGAGTCGCGCCATCGGTTCTTCCAGCGCGGCGCCCAGGGTTGTCAAATGATTTGTCACCTCAGTTTGCAATTGCCCCAGCCGTTCAACCGCTGCATTGCCACGCAAGGCTTCTTCATCTTTGAGCGCGCCGAGTTCGGTACGTAACACGCCGGCCAGTTGATCCATGCGTTCGTGATGCTGTTCGATCCAGTGCGCTTCAGAGGCGATGCGGGAGCGCATCATGTCTTCAGCGCAAGTGATCAGGCGCGTGGTTTCGACTAACGTGTTGCTGGCGCTGGTCTGCGCATGTTCGGTGATGTCTTGCGCGGTCTGGGTCAAGGTGTTGCATATTTTCTGCTGCTGAGAAAGCGTTTGCGCGCTCGTTTGTTGTAATTCGTGAGTGAGCGCCGCGGCTATTGTTTCCAACGACTGCGTCCACACTTGCTGTCGCTGTTTGTCGCGCGCTGCCTGATCGGTCTGCAGGTTAGCGTAGGCCTCTCCAACTGTGGCCACGAGGGCGCCTGAACGCTGCTCGAATGTTTGGTTGAACGCATCCAATGAACGTCCCACACCCGTGACGATGCCCGCGCTTGCCTGTTCGTGGCTCCTGAGTGCCGCGGTCCAGGTATCGGCCACGGTGGTGGCGGTAACGCTGAACCGCGCAGAAAGCCCCTCGAGTTGCATCTGCACTGTATCGGCCATGCGTTCGTGCATCAACTTCGCTTCATGTGCGATCCCGCTCATCGCAGCCTCGACCACGGGTTTGATACTTTCGCCGGCAACATGTGCGCTCTTGCTCAAGCTCTCGCGCAAGGATTTGTCTACTGAGCATGCCAGATCGGTATATACGCCTTTGACATCGCTGTGAAAGCCTTCTTGATTGCTGAGCAAGCGCTGGTTCAGATGTTGGCTCATGCCCTCCATCTGCGCCATCATCGCCTGCAATTTATCGACCACCTCAGGCAAGGCCTGAGATTGCAACTGCAGCGCCTTGAAGGTTTCCTGACGCTGATGCGTGACTGAAAAGCGGCGAAATACCGTGGCAATTCTGGTATCCAACAACTGCGCTGTCAGCATTCTTTCGCGTCGGCTGAGTGCCGACATCAAACCCAGCATCGCAGATGCGGCAACCCCTGCCACTGAGGTGCCAAACGCCAGCCCCAATCCCATGATAGGCACCGCAAGCGCAGAGCGGATCGCCTCAAGATCGGTCGTTTTTTCCAATGCAAAGACTGCACCATTGAGTGTGACGACCATTCCCAGAAACGTACCGAGCATCCCCAACATCACTAGCAGCCCGACCAGGTACGGCGTGAGGGCGGGGCCGGGCAAGCCGACACGTTCGCCCTCGATGCGCAAACGCACCTGATTTTGCAATGAAACATGCACGGTGACCAGCCAGTCACCGAGGTCTGTGAGGTTTTCAGGAATCGCCGCCAGCGCGGTTTCGAGTTCGGATGTTGCCTGACGAAACTGACGTAGCTCGAACGCGCCAAACACATAAACTGCGCCAATGATAGTCGTCATCACCAGTGCGAGAAAACTGGAATGGATAAACCCCACGCCCACCCAAACGACCGCAAGTGCGCCTAGAAAGAAGGCGACTGTAAATAAATGTCTATTCATTGTTTATTGTTTATCTTGTTATCGAACGCTTCGATGAGCCCCATCGTCGGTTGCAAGCGAAGATCCATTTCAGCCAGCAGCAGCATTTGCATGTCATTGCAAAAGCGCGTCAGCCAACCTCCCGCTTGCGTCCAATCGGCAGGGTTGTCTGACTGCTGAGTATCAACAAGCTTCTGCCGATGTGCTTTGAACAACTGCTCAAAACGTTTTTTAAGAAGAATCGGCACCTTCGAGAGCAATTTACTTTCGCGATCACGCAGTATCTTTTCAAGCGTCTCGTCCAGGTCCGCCAGTTTATTGAGCCGTGGTGACGCCTTTGCAAGCGCTTCCCGGACATTGATCCTCAGGGGCTGAATGCTTAGTTCCATGTCGCGTTGATGCGCTTCATAGAATCGACCATACGGCGCGTAAGCCTCCCCGATATCCGTCGGCATCTCGAGTTTTGGTGTGGGCAGCTTTATGTGTGTCTTGCCCGAGTTGGGCGAGCAACTCTTCATGATCGAATTCACCAAGATGGCCTGTATCCGATCGAATTCGACACTGGCGGCAGCACGCACAGCGCATTGCGCTTCGGGCTGCATTACTGGCAGGTTTGCAATGCTGTCGGCATGCACAGCGGACAGCGTGATTGCGTCGGCAAAGTGAATCCACAGGCCCAGTTGTTCTGCAAATGCATTTCCGGGATCGGCAGCATCTGCAATGGCCAGGTCAGCGAGGCAACGAACGAGTTTTGAACTGTGAAAATTTGTACGCGGTAATGCTCGCGTCATGTGCAGGTTCAATCAGAATCGAAAAAAGCAGAGGGTTAGTAGTTCACGTCGCTATCCGCATGAACATTCGTTTTGGTCCTGCTCTAGCGAATCTGTGCCACTCTCGGGGACCATTTCATGGCATAAATGAGGCCGCAATTATATCGCGGAGGAGTAGGAAAACAAGTAGGAAGTGCAAGTCAGTGACTTGGCGATCTGCTTTTGCCCATCTCATGCAAAGGCCTCGACAGACTATATGCGAGCGCACCGGCACTTGAAATCCAACACCACGAATACGGACAGCTTGTCCTGATCCTTCGCCAGGCGAACGCCGTATTCGGCGGGATATCTGCAAAGATTGATCGCTTCGCATAGACAAATGGAGTTGCCACTCATACAATCGTCGCCGCTATAAACGCATTACCACATTGGCAGGGACTTGATGCGGCACCAGGTAACAGCACAAGAAAAATGGTCAAACGAATTAAGATTGAAATGAGTCAAATGGACAATCCCAAAGCAAGACCAACAACCAACGAAAAGCCATCCGCCAGCGGGAAGTTGTACAGCATCCTTGTGCCGGCAGTTATTGGAATCGTCATTACCAAGCTGCTTGGCCTCGTTGGCGGGCTAATCACGGTCGGCTTATATTTCATACTCAGGCCGAAAATTGGAGCGCTCGCCTCAGCAGTTATCTCCGCAATTATTGGGGCGGCTGCAGCAGTGCTTTTGGTTTCGATTAATAAAGCTTAGAAAGAGGGCTACCGTTTCTCAAGGCCGGTTCCGCCGGACCAGTTTGAAACGTTACTGCAGTCGTCCGTCTCGCATCATTGGTAATTTTAAGCGTTGATTTAATAAATAATTTCGGAGTGCATAAG
>JAQGMD010000232.1 GCA_028292565.1 Burkholderia sp.
CTTATATTTCCCTTGCCGCAATTCTCCAGTAGCCTGGAGATGGCCGTTTCTTGCGCGATGTACCGCGCATCCACTTTGATCGCGTCCGGCCGCACGCGATCGAGCAGTCCAAGTGCTTCAACTGCATCGGCCGCATTGACGGAAAAGCGAAAACCGTTGCGGCGATAATTGTCCGCCACGTAATTGAGCAGCCACCCTTGACGCTCAACCACTGCCGGCAGCTGCAGCACCGCTCTTTCCTGCGGCAGCCCAAGCACTTTAAGCATGCGTCTGAATGCAATGCCGTGATTGCTCTCCACCGCCACCAACAGGCGCGCATGCACGCTCAGGTACAAGTCCGCATCTCCCGCTACTTCTTGCCGGAAGAAATTGATCGCGTGCAGCATCCGGCACAGCCGGTCCAGCTCGACCGATTCATCGTCATTCGCCGCCTGGTCAAGCAGCTACCACAATGACAACCCCTCGTCGCTTGCGGAGTAACTGCGAACGTATCCTTCAACGCCGGCGATCGTGCCGGCATCGATTCTGCGTATCGGCTGAAAGGCGCTCGTCAGGGTCGCATTGAAGTAGCGACCCTGTGCGCGACCTGCCTCGTCCAGCCATATGCGCGTAGCCGAGCCGGTGCGAGGCAGCCGCGCAAGATAGCTTTGCAGGTCGGGGAAACGCATCTCCGGTCAGAGTTTTGCGATCGATACTTCGGTCGCTTTGACCAGGGCAACGACTTCAGTACCTGCGACGAGGCCGAGGTCTTTGATGGAACGCGTTGTAATGACCGACGTGACAATGCCGGCCGGTGTTTCGACGTCGACTTCGGACACGACCGGTCCTTCGATGATGGCTTTTACTTTGCCCCGGAATTGATTGCGAACATTGATGGCTTGGATAGTCATGGTTTCTCCTTCGGTGAGTGGATAAAAAGATTGTTTCATGTAGCCTGGCTGGAATGCTGCAGCACGTGCGCCAGAATGCGTTCTTCCAGTTGTGCGAACAGCGCGTTACCGCGGGCCCGCGGGCGCGGTAACGCGATGCGTTCGTCGAGCGTAATCTTGCCGTCCTCGATCAGGATCACGCGGTCGGCCAGCGCAATCGCTTCCTGCACGTCGTGCGTCACCAGCAATGCGGTAAAGCGGCGCTGCTGCCACAACGATTCAATCAGTTGCTGCATCTCTATACGCGTCAGTGCATCGAGCGCGCCCAGCGGTTCATCCAGCAGCAGCAGTGCCGGATCGTGTACCAGCGCACGGGCCAGTGCGACGCGCTGACGCTGGCCACCTGACAACACCGCCGGCCAATCCTTCGCCCGGTCCTGAAGCCCAACGTTCTTTAATGCATCGGCGGCCTTGCCGTAAGAATGCGGCAAGCCCAATGCTACGTTGTCAAGTACCCGCTTCCACGGCAACAGCCGCGAATCCTGGAACATGACGCGTGTGTCCGGCTTACCGTTTCCGCCAAAGCGGATATGTCCGCCATCCGCCGTTTCAAGGCCCGCGATCAGACGCAGCAGCGTGCTTTTCCCGCAGCCGCTGCGTCCGACTATCGCGACGAACTCGCCGGCCCCCACTTCCAGGTCCAGTGACCTGAGCACCTGCCGGCCCGAGTACGTCTTGCGTACACCATGCAATGAGATACCGACGCCGCGCGTAGCAGCGGCTTGCACATGTTGATGTTCGATGGAATGGATTTTCATGATCAGCTGTTCACTCATTGATAACCGGGATGCCAGCGCAGTCCGAAGCGTTCCGCACTACGCGCCAGCACGTCCGCGAATTTTCCGAGCAGCGCGTACAGGAGGATGCCGACCAGGACCACATCGGTTTGCAGAAACTCGCGTGCATTCATCGTCATGTAGCCTATGCCGGACTGGGCGGAGATGGTTTCCGACACGATCAGCAGCACCCACACCAGTCCAAGCGAAAAGCGTACGCCGACCAGGATCGATGGCAACGCGCCGGGCAGGATGACGTCGCGATATAACGCCCAGCCGGACAAGCCGTAGCTCTTCGCCATCTCGATCAGGCCCTTGTCGACCGAACGGATACCGTGAAAGGTGTTGAGGTAGATCGGGAAGAAAACCCCGACCGACACCAGGAACAGCTTGGCGGATTCATCAATACCGAACCAAAGGATGACCAGCGGGATCAGCGCCAGCGCCGGTATGTTGCGGATCATCTGGAGTGTGGTATCGAGCAGCGTCTCGGCACGTTTGAAAGTACCGGTCAGCAGGCCTAGCAGCAGCCCGAGGCCAGCGCCTGCAGCGAAGCCGGAAGCTGCACGCCATGTGCTGACCTTCACATGGGTCCACAGTTCGCCGGACATGGCGAGTGCCCACGCTGCTTTCAACACCGCCCACGGCTCTGGCAAGATGCGGCCGGACAGCCAGCCTAGCTGCGCCGTGATTTGCCAGACAGCGACCAGGGTGACAGGTACTGCCCATGGAGCCAGCCCGGTAAGGACGGTGTACTTCCATGATGTGCCGCGTGCATGCGGGAATGTGTCGCCACTGACGGACATGTTTAATCCTCTGGAACAATGTTAGCTCTGCGACACCTGCGGTACCAGGCTGTTAGCCATCACCTCGCCAAACGGTCCGGACAACGATTGCTCAAGCAGTCCCGGACGCGCCTTCCCGAGCAGCGGAAACACCAACTCCGCAAAACGATACGACTCTTCGAGATGCGGATAGCCGGAAAGAATGAACGTGTCGATGCCAAGCTCCGCATACTCCTTCATCCGCGCCGCGACGGTCTCGGGATCCCCAACCAGGGCAGTCCCCGCGCCTCCGCGCACGAGCCCGACACCGGCCCACAAGTTCGGCGACACCTCGAGCTTGTCGCGCCGTCCGCCATGCAAGGCCGCCATCCGCCGCTGGCCTACCGAATCCATCTTTGCGAATGCGGACTGGGCGCGCGCGATCACCTCGTCATCGACGTGGCTGATCAATTCATCAGCGGCCTTCCATGCGGCATCGTTGGTCTCACGGACTATCACATGCAGGCGGATGCCGAAGC
>JAQGMD010000250.1 GCA_028292565.1 Burkholderia sp.
TCGACCGACAGACTATAGGTTAATTGGCAAAGGCATGTCAAGCCAGTTGCTCACGGTTCAACGGTTAGCCTCCCCATCAGCGGCTCGCTGCGGAAGACCAGCCCGGCGATACCGACTGCATTGCGGCCGGCGGCAACGGTCTGGAAATATAGTAACCCTGCAGCTCATCGCAACGCAGCGTCCTCAGTATGTTGACCTGCTTTTCATCTTCGACGCCCTCGGCTACGACCCGCATGCCGAGCGCGTGCGCCATCGTGATGATGGCCTTATAAAACACTTTGCCCTTGTCGGTCGCCTCCATCGCTTCAGTGAAGAGGCGATCGACCTTGAGTATGTCGAAATCCAGCCATTGCAACTGGGACAGCGATGAGTAGCCGGTTCCAAAATCGTCAAGCAGAACCCGGACCCCCATGTTGCGAATCGCCGCAAGCTTGCCCGGAGCGTCGGAGCCGTCGTCGATCATGCAGGACTCCGTCAGTTCGATTTCCACCAGTGCAGGGTCGACATGGTGTCGCCGCAGTGATGCGGAGAGAATTTCCGCGACATTCGTTTCGTTGAACTGGCGCGGCGAAACGTTGATCGAAACCGGCAGCAGCTTGTCGCTTCTCCGGGACCACCGTTCCAGCTGGAGGCAGACCTTTTCGATGACGAGTTGCCCCAGGCCGAGGATCAGGCCGCTACGCTCCGCCAGCGCGATGAACTCATCCGGCCCCACCAATCCCTTGGCCGGGTGGGCCCAGCGCACCAGCGCCTCCATGCTTGACGTCGCGCCGGTCGCCATATCGACACGCGGCTGGTAATACATCAGGAACTGATCCCGTTCGATCGCATCGCGCAGCTCGGCTTCGCGCTCCAGTCGGGAACGCAGCATGTCGTAAAACCTGGAGTCGAAGAAGCGGAAGTGCCGTTTCCCGCTGGTCTTGACGGAATACATCGCAATATCGGCGTTGCGCAACAGCGTCTCCGCATCGGACCCGTCACCCGGGAAAAAGCTGATACCGATCGAGGCGCCGACGGACTGTATACCCTGTGAAAGGGTGAAGCTTTCCCGGAATGCCTGCACCACCCGTTCCGCAACGTGGGCCGCGTCCTGCTTGTGCGTTATGTTCTCGAGTATGACGACAAACTCGTCGCCACCCAGCCGGGCGACCTTATCCTGGGGACGCACCGCTACTTTCAGGCGGCGGGCGGCGATGCGCAACAGTTCGTCGCCCGCGGGGTGGCCCAATGCATCATTCACCTTCTTGAAGCCATCCAGGTCCATGAATAGCACCGCCAGCATCGTGCTGTTGCTCGCCGCGCGGTTGATCGCCAGCGGAAGGCAGGTCTGGACCCAATAGCGGTTTGGCAGGCCGGTCAATGCGTCTTCGTTGCCCCGCCGCTCGAGTTCGTGCACATGGGCTTTCGCGTCGCTGATGTCACGCAGCGTCACTGCCAGATCGTCGTAGGAACGGACAATTTTGCAATGCATCCATCGAGGCAGGAGCGGGCTCTCGCTCGACACTTCCACATCGTCCTCATAAAAACCGACCTCCATGGCCCGTCGCAATATTTCCAGCGGATGGTCGAATTTGGCCCGTTGATAGAGCGTCGACATTCTCTTGCCGATCAGGTCTTCACGCTGACGGGCAAGGAATTCCGCGCCGTGACGATTGCAATCGATTATTTCAAAGTCGATGTACGCGCCACAGTCGCCGCGCAGGGGTCGCACGATATAGAATCCTTCATTTCCTCCTTCCGTCGCCATGCGATAGGTGTTCTGCGATCGTTCCAGTTGTACCGCTTCATTGATGTCGATCGAAATAAATACATGTCCTGCATATTGCCCGCCGGCGGCAAACCATGGCATTCCATATGATTCAAGCCAGCGCCAATCGCCATTTCCGGTTTTCACCCGTACGCGGCGCTGGAAGCGCGTGCGATTACGCAATGCCTGTTTAATGGCCGCCATGCAGTCGGTAGCGTCATCCGGATGAATGATGGCGTGCCACCCGGTATTCAGCAGGCCCACGGCGGCGCCAAACAATTCGCGATGCCGCTGATTCAGGTAAACCACATTTCCTTTCGGGTCCATCTGCGTGATTAAGGCTGGCGAGGCTTCGGCCAATGCCCGGAAACGCGCCTCGCTGGCACGTAGCGCCTCCTCGACAAGCTTGCGTTCGGTGATGTCCTGGATCGTGCCCACCATCCGGCACGGGCGCCCCATGATGTTAAGGGTTACTTCGCCGCGCGAAATCACATGCCGCTCGGCGCCGTCGGCGCGCACGACGCGCAGTTCCACATTGAAGGGAGCACGCCCCTCGAGCGCTGCGGCGACGGCGTCGTAGCGCTTCTGTCGGTCATCCGGGTGGATGAACTGCATGTTCGTCGCATAGGTAGGGCGATACGTCGCGGGATCGAGTCCGAAGATACGGAAATGTTCCTCAGACCACGTGATGGTATCGGTTTCCAGGTCCCAATCCCAACTGCCGATGTGCGCAAGGCGCTGCGCGTCGACCAACTGTCGAGTCTGCTGCGCCAAAGCCTCCTGTGTTGCCAGCAGGTCCTCTTCGGCCTTGCGGCGTTCGGTAACATCCATTGCCGCGCAAGCTATGCCAACAATTTCGCCATGGTCGTTGCGCAGCGGTTCGATAGTCAGATCATAGAAATCATCATTGTCGCTGCGGGAAACTTTCACTATTTCCCTTGCGCCCGATCCGCTCTCCAGTACCCCGCGCTTGATCTGAATCAGCGGAGCTGCAAGTTCACCGGAAAGCAAAGCGTCGTCTGTCGTGCCAAGGACGTCGTCTACCGAATATCCGAGTTTTGGATTGAAGATCCAGGTATATCGCAACTCCTTGTCCTGCGTAAAAACCACCACCGGCGAACTTTTTAATGCGAGCCGGAAATGCATTTCACTGTCGCGCAGCGCCCTTTCCGCCAGCACCTTCTCGGTGGTATCAAGGAGGATCAAGAGGACCCCGGCGGGCTTGCCGGCCTCGTCCAGCAAAGGAGAAAAGTCGAGGTTCAGCCAGACGTGCGCGATCTTGCCTTCACGGTATACGGTGAACTCCTGGTCGCGGCAGGATCGCGATCCGCCGGTCAGCCCGACGCGAAGTGCATCGGCGATAAAGTCGCTGTTACCGGCCCAGGTATCCAGCACCCTGGACCCGAGGAGCATGGGTTGTGTCGCGCCGGCAAAGAGGGCATAGGCATCGTTATAGAGCGTAATGCCTTCGGCGCCCCAGAACAGCGCCATCGCAGCCGGGGAGCGCAAGAGATTGTCGACTGTGCTCTTCAGGCTTTGGGGCCACGCCGCGAGCGGGCCAAGGCTGGTCGCCGACCAGTCGTGGGCGCGGACGAGAGCGCCCATCTCGCCTCCTTCGACCGGCCAGCTCGGGTATTCAGGCTGCTTCATTGATGCATGCTCGACGGGGTCCGGGCGGTGCTCTTTACCGCAGACACCGATAGTTTGAATTTGATGCCGAACACTGGCAAGTGCCGCGATCTGCGGCAGCATACGATTTGGACTACCCGCTTCGACACAAATTCCATCCTTGAAGCTACGTTAGTGGTCCGTCACAGCGATGGCGTGAATTGGCGAGGTAGGGTGGGTCGTGACCCGCCGGATGTTTGGTATTTAGCACTGCCGGGTATTCGCTTCCGCCACCAACGGGCCGTGACAGTAAAATGAACGACGCGAGCCATGTTCTGGCCGGGGATGTTGGAAGGCGTGCAATAGTCCCTCAAGCTAAGGCACCGCCACGTCCCAGGAGACCGAAATGAACGCATCTATTGCTCAACCGCCGGCAAACTTCAGCGACCGTACTGTCCAACTCGATGACGTGAACCTTCATTACCGGATCGGCGGAAACGGCACCGCAGTGGTGTTGGTGCATGGTTACGCCGAGACGGGGCACATGTGGAATCCCGTTATGGCTGATATAGCGAAAACCCATACCGTCATCGTTCCCGACCTGCGCGGCGCGGGCGACTCCGGGAAGCCGGCTACCGGGTACGACAAAAAAACCCTGGCGCAAGATATTCATTCACTGGTCGAATCGCTCGGCTTCGGCAAGGCCACCATCGTTGGCCATGATATCGGTTTGATGGTGGCGTACGCTTATGCGGGCCAGTACCCGGATGAAACGGAACGCGTTGTGCTGATGGACGCATTCCTGCCGGGTATAGGCAATTGGAAGGACATGTGGCTGATGCGCGACCTGTGGCATTTTCATTTTTATGGCGAGGTGCCGCTGGCGCTGGTCGCCGGTCGTGAGCGGACTTACTTCGAGCATTTCTGGAACGATTTCGCGGCTGACCCTCATCACTCTGTTGCGGAACAGGACCGCCAGATCTATGCCGCCGCCTATGCCCAGCCCGGCGGCATGCGCGCGGGCTTCGAGTACTTCCGCAACTTTGAGCAGGATGCCGAGGACTTCCGGCAGCTCGCACAGAAAAAACTGACGATGCCGGTACGGGTCATCTCCGGTGAAAAATCGGGCGGCACCTTCCTCATCGACCAGGTGAAGCTGGTCGCGAATGATGTCGAGGGTGAGGTGATTCCGGGCTCCGGTCATTGGCTGCTGGAGGAAGCGCCGGGGAAGGTGATACCTGTGCTGGCCGACTACGTGTGTTAGGCGCCGCGCAGGGATAAGTTGGGCAATTTGGCGGCCGTCGCGGGATGCGGTGC
>JAQGMD010000269.1 GCA_028292565.1 Burkholderia sp.
TGAGAAGGACCGGGCCGGAACCATCCAGGAATCGATGCAATGCGCCGCCGGCGAGCCAGCGCGCAGCCGCGACTGAATCCGAAAGGTCGAGCTCGACCTGTTCCAGCTTGTCGGGAAAACGCTCTTCGAGTTCGGTATTCCTGCCGCGCGAAATTCCCAACACGGGGATACCGCGCGCGAGCAGGCTGGCAGCGATTGAGGCGCCGAGGCCCCGGGTGTGTCCGGTAAGAATAGCTTTCATCAGTAGCCCATGGTCGGGAAGTGCGTTGATCGGAACAGCGGCGGTGCGGGTCGAGGCACGCGAGGGTGATTATGCCGGATGTGTTCCGAATCTTCAGGAGGGGAGGATCATATGCCGCCTGGAGTCGGAACTCTACGTCGGACTTACCCGATCAGCAAGATTAAGCAGCAACGATGCCCCATTCCCGCGCCATGCACTCCCATGCATGCACGCCAGCGTCGTAGGCCTCAACTCCGATAACCGCGTCAGGTGCTTCCGAGTATCAGGACTATGCGCGTAGTAATCCATCTCCATCCTGAATGCCTCGCTCGATTCCAGAATATCGCCTTCCGTAACCGGCGCATGCTGATGTCCCGGCTGCGTGAACAGATCCCCGCACAGCAGCGTGTGAGTCGTCTCTTCAAACGCCATCGAGCATTCCCACCCATGCGGAAGATGCGGCGTAGCAAGCCAGCGAATCCGATGTGTGCCGAGTTCCAGCACTTCTCCATCTGCCAGAGACCTCGCCGGGCGGCTGGCAATGTCATTTATCGAAACCATCGCGGCCACTTCTCCACAGACCGGCACCGCGTTGCGCGCCAGATCCAGAAAGTCGTTCAGCGAGCCGCATTCATCGGCTTCGACATGCGAGAACGCGATGTAGGAGAGCGTCGAAACCGGCAACACGCGTTCAATCGCAGCGCAAACCGCCGGAAAAAGCTTGCGCGGCCCGGTGTGGTAGATCAGTGGCTTCCGGTCCGCAATCAGATATTGATTGAATGAGAAGCCGCCGGGCATCACTTCGGGCGGTATTGGGGTGTGGATGCGGAAGATTCCGTCGGCGACCTCGTCGATGGTGGTGCCGAACTGTGTGTCGATCGTTGCCATGATGTTCACTCACTTTCTCGCAGGGGGGCTATAAAGAGCTGCAGTGCATGCACCGCAACCCGGCTCACTTCCTCCGCATCGGGCAGCATTCCGTCGAGGCGCTGCCAGGTGGGGTAGTCCAGCATCACAAGTACAAGCGCGAGCAACTGTGGAGGAATCTCGTCGCCGAAGCTGCTCGCCAGCACGTTTTTCACCAGCGACTCGAGTTGCTGCCGTCCCGCGCGGGCCGCTTCCGCGATTTCCGGCAGCGAGACGGCATCGACCGATGTCCACCGGATCCAGGGATGGAAAAACCGGTAGCGGGTATACACGGCTTCCACCAGCAGGCGCAGCCGGGTGTCGATATCCCCGGCAGACAAGATTGCGGCCGCATCGATGACAGGCGCCTCCTTGCGCACGGCACCCATGCAAGCAGGCAATAGCGCATTTCGCGTAGGGAAATGCTTGTACACCGTGGGCACCGACACCCCTGCGCGCTCTGCAATTTCGCCGTGCGTGGTCGCCATCGCGCCTTTTTCCGCATGCAGCTCGACGGTTGCGGCGACTATGCGCCGCAGCGTTTCGGATTCGGCTTCCTTGCGGAGTGCGCTTTTGTAAGGCCTGGTGGGCATCGGAGGTCTTTGATTAACGAACGGTGTATTTAATATAGTATTCGTTAAGGGAATTGGCAAGGACAAAAATAGCCCGGATCGCACCGTGAATTTCCACTCAAACGATGCGGCCAGGCCTGCATCTGTAAACCGGCGTAAAGTGGTTCCGTCGCCAATCTTCCTGAATCGCCAAAACGATGAATGACAAGACTTCCGAACCACGCGTTGAATCCCTCAGCGCCGTCACCCTCACAACGCGCGACATGGAACGCGCTTTCCGCTTTTATGAAGCGCTCGGTTTCCCGCTTAAATACGGAGGCCCCGATGCCCCATTTACCTCATTCGCATTGGGAGACTCCTACCTGAACCTGATCGCCGCGGTAGATGCTCCGACAATCAAGCAGTGGGGACGCGTAATCATTTACGTATCCGACGTCGACGCGATGTATCGGAAGGCGCTTGCCGCGGGACTTGTTCCCGAGTTTGCACCGCGCGATGCGACGTGGGGCGAACGCTACTTTCACATCGTCGACCCCGAAGGTAATGAGCTGAGTTTTGCTCGCCCGCTATAGAAACTTTGGCTCGCTACTCTTGTAATTACCAGTCGCGCCAGCGTGTGCCTGTCCACATTATTTATCGTTAACTGATATTCTGAGAACCCTGGATTTCACAGCGGGCACAATCCGATTTGCAGCAATCAAACTGTCGGCCATTCGCGTCCATCGACCCCAGGTCGTCTGTTGATATCCTGAATAATTTCTCCAGCCGGTCACGGTCGGCTGCTTACATGCGAGACAACATGCAATCAAAACAAAATGATTTCTGGAGTTATCCGTACACCTCGCAGCGCATGCCGCTGATCGCCGAGAACGTGGTCGCCACCTCGCAGCCTTTGGCGTCCGCGGCCGGTCTGCAGATGCTCGCGCGAGGCGGCAATGCCGCCGATGCGGCACTCGCCACCGCGATTGCGCTGACCGTGGTCGAGCCGTGCATGAATGGCATAGGCGGCGACGCCTTTGTCCTGCTCTGGGACGGCAAGACCCTGCACGGCCTGAATGCATCCGGCCGCGCTCCCGCCGCATGGACGCGGGAGTATTTTTCCAAGTACAAGGAAATGCCGCTACGCGGCTGGGATGCTGTGACTGTTCCGGGCACTGTGTCGGCATGGCGCGCTGTGTCCGAACGTTTCGGCAAGCTGCCGTTCGCAGACCTGTTCGAGCCGGCGCTGCGTTATGCGCGCGACGGGTACTTCGTTTCGCATACCGTGCATCGCCAATGGCAGCAGCAAGTGGGTGACCTGATCGACCAGCCCGGATATCGTGAAGCGTTTGCACCGAATGGTCGCGCGCCGCTGCCGGGTGAACGTTTCATTTGCCCCGGACAGGCGAATACGCTGGAGCGCATTGCGCGCACCAAAGGCGAAGATTTTTACCATGGCGAGCTGGCCAGGGCGATTGCGCAGCACGCGCGTGCGACCGGCGGTGCGATCACCGAGGCCGACCTCGCCGCACATAAGTGCGATTGGGTCGACCCGATGAGCGTACGTTATCGCGACGTCGAGCTGCATGAAATCGGGCCGAACGGGCAGGGCATCGCAGCGCTGATGGCGCTCGGCATGCTTGACCATTTCGACCTTAAAAACATCGAACCGGATTCGGCGCTGGCGGTGCACTTGCAGGTCGAAGCAATGAAGCTCGCATTCGCGGACCTGAACGAGTATGTCGCTGATGCGGACCGCATGACCGAAGTCACCGCTAAGCATTTGCTCGATCCCGCTTACCTGGCGCGACGCGCAAAGCTGATCGATCCCGAGCGTTCAGCACCGGCCCGCTACGGCCAGCCCCATAGCGGCGGCACCGTCTACCTGACCGCGGCCGACCGCGACGGCATGATGGTGTCGTACATCCAGTCGAATTTCAAAGGCTTCGGATCCGGTGTGGTGGTGCCAGACACCGGCATCGCCTTGCACAATCGCGGCTCGGGCTTCAACCTGCGTCCCGGACATGTGAATGAAGTCGCGCCCGGACGACGCCCGTTCCACACCATCATCCCCGGCTTCCTCATGCGCGATGGCAAACCACTGATGAGCTTCGGTGTGATGGGCGGCTCGATGCAGGCGCAAGGCCATGTGCAGATGACCAGCCGCATCGCGGACCAGGGGCTGAACCCGCAGGCGGCCAGTGATGCGCCGCGCTGGCGTGTACTCGACGATAACCATGGCGTCGCCGTCGAATGGAACATGCCCCAAGCGGCGATCGACGGATTGATCGCACGCGGCCACCCGGTCAAGGTCGCACCGCGCTTCGATCTCGAGTTTGGCAGTGCGCAGTTGGCGCTGCGTATGGATAATGGCGCCTATGTAGCCGCGTCGGACCATCGCAAGGATGGTTATCCTGTCGGGCTGTAAGCGCCTCTGGTAAAACTGTTTTTGAAACACAGGAAGTTGAATGAAAAAGCTTTTCCGGGCCGCCGGCCTGGTATTGTCCGTCGCGTTGCTTGGCGCGACGGGTGCGGCATCAGCGCAGCACTACCCGAGCAAACCGATCAAGCTGATTATTCCCTTTCCCCCGGCCGGCGCCACCGACGTGCTCGGCCGGACTCTGGGGCAGAAATTGTCCGAAGCGACCGGCCAGCCGGTGGTCATCGAAAACCGGCCTGGCGCCGGTGGCACGATCGGCACCGAGATCGCTGCCAAATCCGCGCCTGACGGCTACACATTGATGCTCGCTTCCGGTTCGATCTGCATTGCTGCGAACGTGTATGGCAAGCTGGGATTCGACATCGAAAAGAGCTTTGCGCCGATATCGATAGCGGGGCAGGTCCCACACATCCTGGTGGTGCACCCTTCGGTAAAGGCCAATTCGGTCAGGGAGTTGATCGCATTGGCCAGGGCGCATCCCGGCAGGCTGAATGCGGCCTCGCAGGGTAACGGCACCCTGTCCCACATGGAACTCGAGATGCTCAAGTCGCAGAGTGGGGGGCTGGACATTGTCCATGTGCCTTACAAGGGCAGCAGTGCCGTAATGTCCGACCTGATCGCCGGGAATGTGCATATGTTTTTCGACAGCGTGACGTCGTCCATGCCGATGGTCAAAAAGGGCTCGCTCAAGGTGCTGGCGGTAGCCAGCTCGAAACGGCTGCCTTTCAGTCCTGAAATTCCTACGATGGCCGAATCAGGCTTGCCCGGCTTTGACGCCACCAATTGGTTTGCCTTGATGGCGCCCGCTGGTACGCCGAAGGAAATCGTGCAATTGCTGAACGCGCATATGGTGAAGATCGCGGCCATGCCGGAAATTCGCGACAAGCTTGCGTCGCAGGGGATTATTCCGGAGGCCAGTACGCCGGAGCAGCTGGCGACGATTATTCGGGATGATCTGGCGCGGTGGGGGCAGCTGACGAAGAAGGCGGGAGTTCGGTTGGATTAGGTAGAACGCAGGTTGGGATGCAATCCCAACATTCTTACTTTGCACATCGATAGCTTTTATTCGAAAGCGCAACTCCGCACCATGCAGGGAAGCCGTCTGTCGCTCACGGGCCCGAACGTTGGGATTGCATCCCAACCTACAACATTCGCAGAGCGAACGTGACGCAACTATTTCGCCGACTCCCGAATCACCTCACGCCCTGCATCGTCCTCATACATCCGCTGCAACCACCTCGAAATCTCCGCACTACTCATCGGCCGCCCAACCATATCATTGTCATAGCCATACCAGACAACAGCCAGCAGCCCGAGACTCTTTGCCAACCGTGCAGTCTCATAAAGCACCTGCCCCTTCTCCGCATCGCTCATCGCATAAAACGCCTGCCCGCCTTCCTTCGGCGCCTTCAGCCAACCATGCTCAGTATCCGCGATGGGCATTTGCGGAAGCCCCGCGTCCGCAAGATGCTGACGTACTTCCGCAACCTCACGTGCATAGCCTGGTCCCGCGTCTCCCTTAGCCGAGCGGTTATACGGATGCCATGAAAGCACATCAAAATACTTCGACATCGGTTCGCCCTGCGACGTATGCGCACCAAGTATGGTTGGAATGCCGCACACATAAGCCTGCGGCGGCGAGAACACCAGAATATTCGGATCGACTCGCTTGGTAGCAAGGTAGACCCGCTTCTGAACATCGGCCAGTTCAGTCGGCGTCATGGTCGTGAACTCAGGCGGATCGTGCGGACAGCCGTACGGCTCATTCCACCCCTCGACCGCCCAGAGATAACCCTTGGTGCGCGAAACAAACCGGAACACGTACTCTTCATATTCGTCGAGGCTACGCGGTCCTGATTTCGCGCCCGGCCAGCTTGGATATTGCTTATTGGGTTCTGTCGGGCGCATCGATGCCCAGGTCGGTACGCTGCCGAACGTCTTGATGACCTTGGCGCCGTTCTTCGCATGCGCCGCATAGATCTTTTCGATCAACTGGAAATCGATAGAGCCGTCGGACTTCCATACCGCAGCGTCATGCAGGTGCGATATGTCCCAATCGCGCACAAGGGCGTATTTGAACGTTGGCTCCGGACTCGCCGGCCCGTGCCAGTCGCCACCATTGTAGAGGCGGTGTGCATGTATCCCCGTTTTGAAGGACTCACCTCGAAGCGAGTAGCTGGCCACCAGCGAGCGCTTCCAAAAGAAGCCCTGTGCAGGTCGCAGCGACACGTAGTACTTGCCGGCTTTTGGTGCGGGAATGGAGATGAGCTTGTCCGCAGCATGTCCGATGCTGCTCGCATCGGACATGCTCGTGGACGGTTCGGCGCCGAACCGGACGTAGAGATCGGCGGCTCCCATGCCGCCCTCGCGCCAGGTCGAGAAGTGCAGGTTGGTGGCGCCAGCCGGAACAGTAATCTCAAAGGTACGCGAACCGGCCGGCAGCGCGAATAGTTTATCCACCACCATCCTGTTGGACAGTGGTGCCACAGGCACCTGATAGAAAACAGTCGAAGCCCAAAAGACGAGAATGGCCGCGATGACAAGTCCTGCGGCAATGCGCCATCGTTTCATAGTCCCCTTGCTCCCTGTAGGGCGGTCGTGACCCGCCATTCGTTCCGGTTTAAACCTAAATCATGGTATTCCGGCGAATCCTCCGAGCCCTTGGCCTATCGCAAGCTGCCATGTACTTCCGCAGCAATCTCATACGACCGCAACCGCGCCGCATGGTCAAACATCTGCGAGGTAATCATCAACTCATCCGCGCCCGTGTACTCGACGAAAGACCTCAATCCGTCGCGCACAGTCTGCGGCGACCCGATCGCCGAGCACGACAGCGAGCGATCGAGCAGCGAACGCTCCGGCGGCGTGAGCCCGCTCTCAAAATCGACAATCGGTGGCGGCAACAGAACAGGCCGGCCACGACGCTGGCTGATAAAGGCCTGCTGCCTGGAGCTGGCGAGATAGCGCGCCTCCTCATCGGTATCGGCGGCGAAGACGTTAAACCCGAGCATCACGTACGGACGCTCGAGCTGTTCGGAAGGACGGAAGCGAGTCCGATAGAGATCAACCGCCTGCATCATCTGCTCCGGCGCGAAATGCGAGGCGAATGCGTATGGCAGCCCGAGTTCCGCCGCCAACTGCGCGCCAAACAGGCTGGAGCCGAGTATCCAGACCGGTACATTCAGGCCGGCGCCAGGCACGGCACGAACGGTTTGCCCATCCTCCACCGGCTTGAAGTAGTTCATTAGCTCGACCACATCCTGCGGAAACTGGTCGCCGTCAGAAAACAGGTTGCGCCTGAGCGCGCGTGCGGTTGCCTGGTCCGAGCCGGGCGCACGGCCCAGTCCTAGATCGATACGGCCGGGAAAGAGCGACTCCAGCGTCCCGAACTGTTCGGCGATCACCAGCGGCGCATGATTCGGAAGCATGATCCCGCCGGCGCCGACACGGATGCTTTTGGTGCCGCCCGCTACATGCGCAATGACGACCGAAGTCGCTGCGCTTGCAATGCCTGGCATGCTGTGATGCTCGGCCAGCCAGTAGCGGCGATAACCCCAGCGCTCGGCGTGTTGAGCCAGGTCCAGCGTGTTGCGGAATGATAGTGCGGCGTCGCCGCCCTCGACGATCGGTGACAGGTCGAGGACGGAGAAAGGAGGCATAGTGGACATGGGGTGGCCTGAACGTTGAATGAGCAACATTCTAGCGGGGTCGCCGCGGTTTCGCTTTGGGCAGTCGTTTATGAGGACACTGTCATTTCGAACGCAATGAGAAATCCCTCACGTGCGTTTGCCACGCCCGAGATTTCTCACTGCGGTTCCAGATGACACGATTCACTGACGCTTGCGCAGAGGGTCCAGCAGATGCCTCAATGCGTTGTGGTCCAACTCGTACATTAACGCAAGCAACGCGCCCAGCTCCCCCTTGGGAAAACCTTCACGCGCAAACCAGCCGAGATAATGTCCCGGTAAATCGGCAATGAGTCGGCCCTTGTACTTCCCATAAGGCATTTCACGGGTGACCAGCAGCTGCAGATGTTCCGGATTCATAGTGCGGCGCAGCCTTCGCGATTGACAGGCCGGTATTGTGCCAAATATCGGCCTGTGCTGCGTAGGAAAGGGCGTGGCAATCAAACAGAAGCTTTCGGGAGAGAGCGCTTGACGATGCGGAACCTATGGTCCGTGTTTGGCGGTCGTAATCAATTCCCCGGCTTTCCAACGCCCGAATGGATCGCCCCTACTTGTCCGTCCGCGTCCGCCTGGAATTAAACCCGTTCCGGGCCACGAGCAATCGGCGTGACGGCTTTTAATGGTTTTGGTGGTGGCTCGCTCAGCGTCATCTTCAATCCAGTGTCCCAGCACGTCACAGTCAGCCACTCCTCCGATTCTCCTGGCCCAATACAACATCCGATTGCATCCCGGCTCGCGGCAATGTTACGCTACCTCGCCCGCCCGAATCGATAAACGCAATGACCCTGGCCAGAAGCTGTTATGCATACGCGCCTAAATACCTGTGCAACCACCTTGACGTGTTGGTCTATCTCGCCCCGTCGGCAGCGCTTGCCGCATTGATCTACATGCTTGGCAGACGCCACGATTTCTTCATCCTGTTCTACGTTGCAGGCACCATCTGTCATGAGCTGGTACGCACAAGTAAATGAAGTTTTGACAGCAATGGCAAGTTAAACAAAATGGACATATACTGCCGCAGCCCAATTGTCATGCTGCCATGTGTCCTGAATGCCGATACTATCCAACCTGCCTCTAACAACCGACATGCTCCCCTCGGCCATACTTGTGTTGGTATGGTTGGGGCTCATGCGCTCAGTCCGCTACTCCAGTTGGGGAGTTGCGCTAATCAGCTTCG
>JAQGMD010000274.1 GCA_028292565.1 Burkholderia sp.
TAAGGCACCGCGCAGGGATAAGTTGGGCAATTTGGCGGCCGTCGCGGGATGCGGTGCAAGGGGCCCGCCGAGGGGCGTGAGGAGGAGCCATAGCGAGCTATGGCGACGACGAGCGACGCAGCAACGCGCCCGCTACGGCCAGCAAAATTGACCAACTTATTCCTGCGCGGCGCCTAAGATCAACCGCCCCACCTGTGCCGAGTCAACTCTCTTTATATACACGAAATGAATCGCTCCAGAAATACGGAACCACAGTCCACTGGCCAACCCCCTGCTTATACAGTCAAAAGCTCCAGCGTTCACGGCAACGGCGTGTTCGCCCGGCGCAAGATCGCGGCCGGCGCATGCATCATTGAATACCAGGGCGAACGCATCACCTGGAAGGAAGCGCTCAAGCGCGAAGAACGCAAGGCGGCAGATTCCACCCACACGTTCCTGTTCAGCCTGGAAGACGGCCGCGTCATTGACGGCGGCAGCGACGGCAATGAGGCACGATGGATCAATCACGCATGCGAACCGAACTGCGAGGCCAGGGAAGAGGAAGGCCGCGTCTACATTTATGCGTTGCGCGACATCGTGCGCGGTGAAGAGCTTAATTACAATTACGGCCTGATCCTGGACGTGCGTCATACCCAGGCAGTCAAGCGCGCCTATCAGTGCTTGTGTGGTGCGCCGTCTTGCCGCAAGACCATGCTTGCGCCGAAACGCGGGAAGAAGAGCGCGGCATAACAACGTGCGGCGGGCCCCGGCCCGCCTGCACGACTATCCCAGCACGCCGAATTGCCATCCAAAAAACACCACCAGTCCGACGCTGATCGTCAGTAGCTGCCGTCCGGTAGCGGCACACACCGCTACCGCGGCGAGCGCCCCGATCAGTTGCGGATTGCGCCAGGTAAGCTCCATTGCGCCGCCATGCGGCGCAAGTATCATCGGCACGATGATGGCCGTCAGCACCGTGACCGGCACAAAACTTAACGCCTCTTTAAGCAGCGGCGGAAACACCACCCGGTCGCCGAGGATAAAGATCGCGGCTTTGACGAACACCGTTACCCCAGCCATGCCGAGGATCAGCAGGGTGTAGTAATTCATACGGAACTTCCTTCCCGCGCACCACTGGCACTACGCCAATGCGACAGCGCCATGCCCACGACCACGCCGATCAGCACGGCTGACAGCAGGCCCAGCTTGTAGGGCATGTCCTTGAGCAGGTAGGCGAAGGAGCCGGCCGCCAGCGCCGCGCCGAAATGCGGCAAGCGCGCCAGTTGCGGCACCACGATCGCTATGAAGGTTGCCACCATCGCAAAGTCGAGACCGAGCGACTGCAACTGCGGGAAGGCGGCGCCGAACAATAGTCCGACCAGCGTCCACAACTGCCAGTTGCCATACATCGCCAGCCCAGAGCCGAGAAAGTACCAATGGCCGAGCGGCGCATCGCCATGCCGCCGGTAATAACCATACATCACCGCATAGGTTTCATCGGTCAGCAGGAATCCCAGCGTCCAACGCCAGCGCGCCGGCAGGTGCGCGACATGCGGCAGCAGCGAGGCGGCGTACAGCATGTGGCGCAGGTTGACGATCAACGTGGTGAACCAGATAACCAGCAACCCCGCATGCGCGGTGATCAGCCCGATACCGATGAACTGGCTGGCGCCGGCATATATGCTCAATGACATGAGCTGGCCCTGCCATGCCACCAGCGGGCCGGCACTGGCCAGCGTACCGAAAATGAGGCCGAACGGCGCAGCGCCTACCAGCATCGGCAGCGTATCGCGCGCGCCGGCCAGCAGGCTGGACAATCGAGTGGGGTGGGGCATGACTGGCTCCTATGGTGCAGGATGGTAATGCCAACCCGGGAAACGTGCTTGCAGCCGGGTGCTACGCCACCTCGGCCGATGCGCGACTGAATTCATCGATAAAGAGTTGCGCCACCGGCGACAGGACACTGCCGCGGCGGGTAACAAGCTGATAAGGCTCACTGCGCGAGCGCAGTTGCAGCGGCAGGATGCAGGTCATCCCAAAGCGCTCGCAAAATTGCGCCACGTCGGTGGACAGTAACGCCACGAAAGACGGGTTCTGCTGCAGTATTGAAAGGGTGGTGAAGGCGGAAGTTGTCTCCAGGAGGTGGAGCGGGAACCGCAACCCTGCCTCATGGAATTCCCGTTCCAGCAGCATTCGCATCGGCATGTTGGCCGAGTAGACCACCCAGCGGAAGCCTGCCAGGTCGGCCAGCTCCACCCGTTTCTCCTTTGCGAGCGGATGAGCGACGTTGGCAACCGCGGCCAGCTTTTCGTCATGCACATCGCGGCTGTCGTACAGTTCGGGCCGCGGGCTGATGCTGGTGCGGCATATCGCCAGGTCCAGCCTCCCCTCGTCCAGCAGTTTCAACAACTTGCCGCTGGAGTCCTCCACGATCTCGACCGACAGCGCCGGCCGTTTTTCCAGCAAGCGCGACAGGCGGTCCGTCATCATAGGCACCGCCCCCATGATCACGCCGATGGACAGGCGCCCGCCGTGTCCCTGCAGGATACCGATCATCTCCTCCCGCAA
Source organism: Burkholderia sp. (assembly GCA_028292565.1). Next base: position 2,548 of record JAQGMD010000274.1, read on the forward strand.
ATGGGCGAGGTCGGTATGAATCAGGCGCGCATAGCGGATTACGCAGTGACCGATGTCGTTCGGCTCAAGGCCCCGGTTGGTGCGGATAAACAATGTGCTGCCCAACGCGGACTCAATTTCCTGCAATGACTTGCTCGCGCCCGGTTGTGTGAGCGCCACTTCATCCGCGGCCTTGAGGAGCGAACCGTGCTCACCGAGGGCCACCAGAAGGCGGAGCTGCTTCAGGCGCAGCCGCGAAACGATCGAGGAGAGAGATGGCAGCATTGGTATGAAAAAACGTTATATCAGTATGTGGACTTGTCACTATTCAGTCGCCATGCTTTCCCATACAGTCGCTTCCTATATGGCGTTGCGGTCGATCTTACCCGAATTGCACTGGCGTCATCTCCGTACAAAAAATCCTCCTATAACTTCCAGGCATTCATATGGCATTAATCAACTATGTCACCCAGGTGCAGTTCGAATTCGGCGCGGTAAATCTCGTGCAACAGGAATGCGATCGGATCGGCATACGCCGTCCGATGATCGTTACCGATGCAGGAGTTCGTGCCGCCGGCATTGTTGATCGGGTTCTGGCGCATCTCAAGAATGCGGCGTCGGTGGCGATCTTCGACGAAACTCCGCCCAATCCGAATGAGAAAACGGTGCGCGCGGCCACCGATTTATACCGGGACGGCGGTTTTGACGGAATCATCGCGGTGGGCGGCGGCTCGTCGATCGATCTCGCGAAAGGCGTCGCTGTCAGTGCCACCCACATCGGCCCCTTGAAATCCTTCGCCGCCATCGAGGGCGGCGTCTCCCGCATCACTTCCGCCACGGCGCCGGTGATAGCAATCCCTACGACTGCCGGCACCGGCAGCGAAGTAGGACGCGGCGCGATCCTGATCCTGGACGACGGCCGCAAGCTAGGCATTCTTTCCCCTTACCTGGTACCCAGGTCGGCAATCTGCGATCCCGAACTGACCCTCGCCCTGCCGCCGATGCTGACCGCGGCTACAGGGATGGACGCCATTGCGCATTGCCTGGAGACGTACATGTCGCCCGCGTTCAATCCGCCGGCCGACGGTATCGCACTCGATGGTTTGTGGCGCGCGTGGTCGCATATCGAACGGGCCACCCGGGATCCGGACGATCGCCAGGCGCGCCTGAACATGATGAGCGCATCGATGCAGGGGGCGATGGCATTCCAGAAAGGGCTGGGATGCGTACACAGCCTCAGTCACTCGCTGGGCGGCATCAATCCACGCCTGCACCATGGCACGCTGAACGCGATCTTCCTCCCGGCCGTCATTGAATTCAACAAGGTGTCGGAATCGATTCGGAACGAACGCAAGCTGGAGCGCATTGCGCATGCGATGGGCCTGGAACGCCCCGAGCAGGCAGGCCCCGCCATTAAAGAAATGAGCGGCCGGCTCGGGTTACCCGCCGGGCTGGCAGAACTGGGGGTGACCAAGGACATGTATCCGTCGATTATCCGGGGCGCATTGGCCGACCACAGTCATAAAACGAATCCGCGCATTGCCAGCGAGGATGACTATGCAACAATGCTGAACGAATCGATGTAGCCTGCTATCGAATTGCAGCTATCCCTCAAAGGGGGCCGGCTTGACACTGACAAACAGAAACGGAGTATCCGATGATTTTTGAGTTACGCATTTACCACTGCGCGCCCGGACGGCTGCCGGCGCTGAATAAGCGTTTTGAAACTGTCACGCTGAAGTTTTGGGAAAAGTATGGAATTGAACCGGTCGGCTTCTGGACTACGCTGGTCGGACCAAGCAACCAGTCCCTGACGTATATGCTCAAGTGGGAAAGCCTGGCCGAGCGCGAAAAAAAATGGAACGCGTTTCAGGCGGATCCGGAGTGGCTCGCCAAGCGCGCCGAGAGCGAAGCAGAGGCGATCATAGTCGAGCGCATAGAAAACAGCATACTCGCACCGACCGCTTATTCCGCGCTGCGGTGATACGCCAATTTGCGGCTTGTGCGCGCGACGCCGAAACGCTATCGTAGGCACAATCAACATCACGCCAGACCCATGCCCCGCATCTTCATCCGCACGCCGGAACAACTTCTCGAACTGGTCGACGACAAGGGCGCCGTCATCAGACAGTATTCGATCTCGACCGCAACCAATGGCCTCGGCGAAAAGAGTGGCAGCAACTGCACTCCGCGCGGGCGGCACATCATTCGCGCGAAGATCGGCGCGGGCATGTCGCTCAATACCGTCTTCAGGGCACGGCGCCCAACCGGTGAAGTGTATTCAGAACAGCTTGCGGCGGAAAACCCGGGGCGCGACTGGATCCTGACCCGCATCCTCTGGCTGTCCGGTTGCGAACCGGGCTTCAATCGCCTTGGCGATGTCGATACGATGCGGCGCTATATCTATATCCACGGCTGTCCGGACAGCGTCCCCATGGGCAAGCCGGCATCGATAGGCTGCGTCCGGATGCGCAACGCGGAACTGGTCGAGCTGTTCGACCTGGTGCCGGTCGGCACCCCAGTCGAGATTTGCGAATAAGCCCGCCTATTTTCTTTGCAGGTACCTCAGTTGGACGACCCCGTTCTCGTAAGCGCATGAGTCGGTCAACTGCAGGTATTCCCTCTCGCCGCATGCTGAGAACAACGGGATGCCCTCGCCCAGGATCACCGGGATCACCGAAACGATGTATTCGGTGATCAGGCGATGTTCCCGGAACGATGCGGCGAGCGCGCCGCCGCCGACCATCCATGCACGCTCCATCCCGCGCCCCATGAGATCCGCCATGACCTGCTCGGGCGTATCGGGTGTGATGACGACGTCGGGTTCCGCAGCGGCGATCTGGCGCCTGGAGAAGACCCAGGTGGGCTTCCCGGGAAACGGCCACTTGCCGAAACTGAGGCTCTTTTCATAGGTGCGGCTGCCAAGCAGCACCGCGTCTATCGATTCGTAGAAGTCGGCATAGCCGTAGTCTTCACCCTTCGCCTCGAATGGCGCGAGCCATTCAAGGCCGCCGTCCGGGATGGCGATGTAACCGTCGAGACTGGCTGCGACGTAATAAATGACCTGAGGCATACGATCTCCATTCGGTGCATTAATCAGGATTCTATCCCCGGAACACGTTGTCGGCTCCCCGTCCGCCGGCATTGCCTTAACTGCAATTCGTCACGGTGCGCCTTGCCCTCCACAAGGCTAGTCTTCTCATGCAGCCCCGGCTGGTCTACACTTGCCAGACGGAAATCCAGGGTCGATAAGAATCCTTGAGGGGGGATGGCAATGTTCATAACAGGCCACGGGAGAGGCGTATGTTGAAGTACGAGTTCTCGATTCAGACGCGGGACGGGCAGAAGGTCAACGGCATCATCATCGCCGGTACGGATCAGGCGCATGCGGAGCGCAAGCTGCGCCAGATGTATCGCCAGTCCGTAGTACTGCGATGTGAAGTCCGGGCGGCAGGCGACCGGTCAAGGCATCCAAAGTCCACCGAAGAGATGATGCCCTGACCCTCATCGACGTCCCTCCGTAGCCACCGGCTCCCTTTTTCCCTGTCAAAAAGCGCTTTTCACCACCCCGCCGTCGGCACGCAACGCAGCGCCCGTCGTCGCAGACGCCAGCGGGCTGGCGATATACGTCACCAGTGAAGCGACCTCTTCCGGAGCGGCGAAGCGCTTGATCAACGAGGTCGGCCGTGCCTTTTCGAAAAACGCTTTCTCGAACTGTTCGAACGTCTGCCCTTCCGCCTTCGCCAGCGTATCGACGAAATCGGCCACGCCACGGGACTTGGTAGGACCGGGGAGGATGCTGTTGACGGTGATACCGGTGCCGGCCACCGATTCCGCCAGGCCACGCGAAACAGCGAGCTGTGCCGTCTTGGTCGTGCCGTAGTGGATCATTTCTGTCGGTATCTGCACCGCGCTTTCACTCGATATGAAAATGATGCGGCCCCAGTTGTGTTGCTTCATCGAAGGCAGATAAAGTCGCGCCAGGCGCACGCCGCTCAACACGTTGATTTCGAAAAAGCGCATCCAATCGGCATCGGGAATTTCCTCGAATGGTTTCGCCTCGAATATGCCGAGGTTGTTGACGAGTATCTCCACATCCGGATATTGCCTGCCCAATGCATCGACCGCCGCAGCCGTGCCGAGGTCACCGGCGAACCCGAGCGCATCCGCGCCGGTGGCGGCCTTCAGCTTGGCCACCGCATCGGCAACCGCCGCCCCGGTGCGGCCGTTGACGATAACGCGAGCGCCTTCGCGCGCGAGTGACTCCGCGATGGCGTAACCGATTCCGGCGGTGCTGCCGCTCACCAGCGCGAGTTTGTGTGTCAGCTTCAGATCCATGATTTCAGTCCGTGTAAAAAATGCGCGAAAAAACCGACGCGCTTCAACAAAAAAAATAGGCGACCGATTCAGTCAGGCTGTCCGAGCATGCGATGCCGGAAGCAATCAACGCAATGGTCGTTGACCATGCCTGTCGCCTGCATATATGCGTAGATGATGGTGGAACCGACGAACTTGAAGCCGCGTTTGGCCAGGTCTTTGGAGATGCGGTCGGAGAGAGGCGACGTCGCCGGCACTTCGTTCCGGCTCCATGCATTCTGTACCGGCGTGCCATCCACGTAAGCCCACAGGAATGGATCGAGGCCGCCGACGTCGTCGCGCAAGCGCAGATAGACTTGCGCGTTGGTGATGGCGGCCGCGACCTTGAGCCGATTCCGCACGATGCCCGCATTGCCCAGCAGTTCTGCCACCTTGGCCTGGTCATAGCGCGCAACCTGCGCCGCATCCCAGCCGTCAAATGCGGCGCGATAGGAGTCGCGCTTGTTAAGTATGGTTTCCCAGCTCAGTCCTGCCTGCGCGCCTTCGAGATTGAGCATTTCGAACAACCTGGTTTCATCGTGGCAGGGAACGCCCCACTCTTCATCGTGATACGAAAGGTAGCGTGGGTTGGCCGGGTTGGCCCAGGCGCAGCGGATAGTCGACATGAAAGGAATCCTGCAGTATGGTCGATGACGGCATTATCACAGATCGCTACCGTTGCATCCCGAGCCCGTGCATCAATGCCGGCACCTGCGCCGCCAGGTCTCGCGCGAGGTAGCCCAGCGGCCCGAACCGTTCGGCGAGCTTGTCGCCGGCTCGCGCATGCAGCGCCACACCCCATGCAGTCGCCTGTTCCAGCGTAGCGCCACGTGCCGCCAGTCCCGCAATAATTCCCGCCAACGTATCGCCTGATCCGGAAATCGCCAGCCCGACATTTCCGCCTTCATGCCGCCAAACCTTTCCTCCCGGTTCGGCGATGTACGTCGTCGCCCCTTTCAGCGCGATCATTGCATTCCAGCGTCGCGCCGAGGTGCGCGCGACCTCGCAAGGGTTTGCCAGCACCGTCTCCTTGTCGAGAGCGGTGAGATGGGCCATTTCGCCGGCATGGGGCGTAAGCACCACCGGACTGGCAAAACTTGCCACATACTTTTGCTGCCCATGATTGCTTTGCGCATCGACCGCCTGCAACTGGCGCCGCACCACATTCATCGCACAAGCGTCCAGCACCACTTTGGCATCTTTCAGTTTCGGCAGCAGCGCCAGCACGAAGGCAGTGATTGAGGGTTCGTCCTGCATGCCTGGTCCGATCAGCACCGAGTCGAAGCGGGAAGCCAGTGTGCCGAGCGCTTCTGCCGCGTTCGGGGCAAGGCCGCCGCCTGGCGTCTCAGGCAATTCAATGACGCGCGATTCCGGAATCGCCAGGGCCACCAGCTGCGCAACGCTGGCGCCGGTAGCGACGGTCAGCTTGCCGGCGCCGGCATGCAAGGCAGCCGTTGCCGCAAGTATCACCGCCCCGGGCATTTCACGAGACCCGGCAATCACCAGTATGCGGCCGCGCTCTTCCTTATCGCCGTCGGACGCAGGCATCGGCAGCGGCCAGGCGCGCAACGTGTCATCGTTGAGATGGGTCACGCGGGAAATGGAGAATTCATCTTTCATGGTCATAGCACCGCCTACGATTTGGGCGCGCCGGGCACATCCGGCTCGGCCGTGATCGGCGCACCGGCTTCGCGCAGCGGCGCCACGAAATTGACGAGGCGCAGTACCAGCTTGCCCTTCTTGCCCCGGTTCGGATCGAATTCATAGGAGGTGACGGAGCAGTTCGGCACGTCGGCGGCCCTGTCGATTTCAAGGATTTGCCGCTCGTCCAGGCGCTCGAGCAGGTAGCGGAAGCAATTGACTATGACCTGGTGGCCGACGATAAGCACCCGCTCGCCACGATACTCGCGGATGATCATGTCGAGCACGCTGCGTAATCGCAGTATCACGTCACACCAGCTCTCGCCGCCGGGCGGACGGAAATAAAACTTGCCCACGTGCGCGCGCTGCTCGCCGAGTTCGGGAAATTTCTGGACAATGCCTAGCCGCGTCAGGCGATCGAGCACGCCGAACTCTTTTTCCCGCAGGCGCTCATCGGCAGTGAAGGTCACATCGTCGAGGTCGATACCGGCCGTCTCCAGCACAATGCGCGCCGTGTCGCAGGCACGCACGTATGACGAACTCAGTATCACCGAGGGTCGCTCGGATTCCGGCATGTCGCCGAACCAGTGGCCGAGGGCGCGTGCTTGCTCCTCGCCGAGTGCCGACAACGGTGTATCGACATCCCGCGTGGCTATGTCTATCAGGGGCAGCCCAGCCGACTCCGCCGCGTCGCGCGCGACATTACCGGCGCTCTGTCCGTGGCGCACTACCCAGATTTGTTGCGGCCATTTTTGCTCGACCATCGTTGCCCTTCCTATTGTGTGTAAGGAATGACAATTTTGTGGGAGCGAAGTTTCTTCGGCACGAAAGGCCGAGCATGGATGTGGGGAAACAGCAGGGGCTAACCGAACTTCTTTTCGGCATCCAATCCGAGGCCGACGCCAATGCTGCCGAACAAGTCGCCCTCGACTCGCCGCGCATTCGGCACCAGCTCGGCGATCCTTTGCCGTAGCATGGGCACGCCGCTGGACCCGCCCGTGAAAAAGACGGTATCTACCGCATCGGCTGCAACGCCGGCATCGGCCAATAGCTTGGCAACAGTATTGCCGACGCTCGTGCCCAAATGTGTAATGGCTGCATCGAACCCGCCGCGGGTGAGCTCCACCCTGGTACCCGCGGCAAGCCGGTCAAGATGTAATACGGTTGATTCGTCCGCCGACAAGGCGATCTTGCTCTCTTCCACCTGCAGCGCCAACCAGTGTCCGTCGCGCTGCCCGATCAGCTTGAGCAACAGTGCAAGCTTGTCGCGCTCCCGCGCATCACGATGCACATCCTGCAATTCGCGCCACACTTTTTGGGTGTAGGCGAGATTGATGGTGTGCCAGGTAGCCAGGTTGAAATAGTAGCTGGACGGCACTTCATTATTGTTGTTGAGCTGTGTGCCATGGCCGAGCATGGGCATGACCGAGGACAAGCTGAGGTATTTATCGAAATCGGTGCCGCCGATATGCACGCCGCCGTTGGCAAGGATATCGTCGCGGCGATCGAGCTTGCCGACGCGATCCGGCGACAACCGCACCAGCGAAAAGTCCGAGGTGCCGCCGCCGATATCGGCGACCAGCACCAGCTCTTCGCGGTCGATCTGCGACTCGTAATCGAAGGCAGCGGCTATCGGCTCATACTGGAACTCGACATCGGAGAATCCGACGGAACGCGCGATCTCGGAGAGTGTATTCTCCGCCAGCAAGTCCGCCTTCGCATCGTCGTCGACAAAGAATACCGGCCGTCCCATCACCACTCGTGTGAAGGGGAGGCCCGCTGCCTCTTCGGCGCGGCGTTTGAGTTCGCCGATGAATTGCGCAAGCAGATCCCTGAAGCGCAAGGCCCGTCCCTGCACTTCGGTCTGGCCGTCGATCAGGCTGGTGCCGAGCAGGCTTTTGAGTGAGCGCATGAGCCGGCCTTCATAGCCGGCGAGATAATCCGAGAGAGCGGCGCGGCCGAAGCTGGCCGCGTCGTCTTCGGCATTGAAGAACACAACGGAGGGTAAGGTGACTTTGCCGCCTTCGAGCTGCAGCAAGTTCGACTTGCCGGACACGCTCCAGCCGACCGTGGAATTGGACGTACCAAAGTCCACGCCGCATGCGTTTGTCATTGTTGTGGGAGCCTTGTCAGGTCAGCGGCTCAATCAAAAAGACGCCAATGATACCTGTTAAAGTCCGGTCAATGCATTAGCCGGACCGGGGCTGGATGTTTTCACGGCAGTGGCGGTGCCTTCAGCACCAGTGGTTGCAACAACCCTTGCGGCTGCCGCAGGCACCACATTGCTGTTCACTGCAGCGGTGACTGTAGCGTTGCGGGCGGCCGGTTCATCGGCCCACACCACGTGGTTGTTTACTGCGTAGAGTTTGCACGGCTGCGAGCTGCTCTTCTGGCAATTCGCCAACGCCTGGGCAGCCGGATCGTCACCATCCTCAGCCCAGCTCCAGGCGCCGGTGGTAGACATGGCAAATGCGCGCGGGAACGGCTTGGCCAGGAAGGCACGGTATTGCTCGCGGTCCTTCTCTCTCAGGTACGGTACCGCCTCGGCATTGTCGAGCGCCGCAAAATTGGTGGACGGCATGTTGTAGTCGTCGCTGAGCGCAACCACCTGATCCGTCGGCAGGCCGATTTGCTTCAGGAACTTTTCGGTTTCGGGCCACCAGACTTTCACGCCGTCGCGGCTGCCGCTCATGCCATGCGCATCTTTCTTGAACGCACCGTAGGCAACCAGTTTTGCCACGCCGCCTGCCTGCACATAGGCGTCGTATAGCTTTGCGGCGAGTTCGGGACCGAAATGATGGTCATTTGCGCCATAGAACCATATGCTCGGCAATGCGCTGCGGGCGCCATACTCGGTGAATGCCTTGACCAGCGATTCCTGCCACTGGCAGCTGCCGCCGTGCATCTTCAAACCGCCGGCGAAATTGATCAGGCCTTTCACACCGGGGAAATTGCGGGTGCCGAATGCCATCGTCGCCAGGCCGCCGTACGACTGCCCTGCCACGACGATGCGCTGCTTATCAACCCAAGCCTGGGTCACCAGATATTCGAGCGTGCTTTGCAGATCATCTGCCTGCGCCTGGCCGTTGCTGGTCATGTCGCAGCCGTAATCTGAGTAATCGCCGGTCGACTTCGAAAAACCTTTGCGCATCGGAACCACAACCGCATAGCCGCGGCTGACGAATTCACGGCTGATCGCGATGAAGCGGTCGCGCGACTGGTTGCGTGGATTGCCGAGGGCCTTCCCGTGATTCATGATCACCAGCGGGAACGGTCCGGCGCCGGGCGGGGTGAATACAGTAGTTTCCAGTTCGACGCTGTTCGGAGCGGAACCGGCCGGCACCATCACCACTTTTTCGTTCAGGCTTTTATCGAGGGTGATTGCGGCTGCCGAGCCGACAGCGAAGAGCGAACTTAACGCGATGGCAAGAGCGCCGAATATATTGCGGAATTTTTTCTTTGCTTCGTCTTTTTTCTGAACAAAAATTTGCATGCTTCCTAAACCATTTATCTGCGGTCGAATTGGGCTGCCTTTGTTGATAGGCAGAAAAACGTGCGCAAGCTGGTTACTCCCAGGAATGCCTTCTTATAGAGGCGTCATACTCAGTCTTGATGTAGCGCAACGTTGCCCATTCTAAACAGTGAGTGCAGCAGGTCAATACCCATTTATGCAATACAGAAAGTTTTATTTGCGAAAAATTGTGCATACGGCAAAAGCCGATGGCATTTGCTTGAAAGCATGACAAGAGGGAGCGCAGGACGAGGGGAAAAAGCGGCGCGGCAGGAATGGGCGCCGGCGCGCAGAAAATCAAAAACGGGGTTATCGTTACAGGGCCGCTGTATAACAATATGAGGAGGCGAATATGGAGCGGAACCGGGCGGCAGCTGCATGTATTTTGTTTTCAACAACACGCAACCTTTTCGAAATCATCACTGTCAATAGCAGAGAATCATTTTTATGAGGATCGATTATGAAAGTTGATGTATACAAACGCCCCGAGCCCGAAGGCATCTACTCATATCTCGCTGTCCCGGAAGGAAGACCGATTCCCAACGAAGCGACCAACATTGATTGGGAAACTGAACAGCAAAGCATCGACCTCGATGAGAACCATCTGCCGGTGCATGGTCTTACCTATGAAGATGCCCAGCAGCAGATAGACGCGAAAGGTTACGCGATCTCCCACCTGGGAGACAAAATCCTGCTCGGACCGAACGTTTAATCAACGCTCATCCAACGGCTGGCTCCTGCTGACAGGCGGCCGGCCGTATCGCTTCCTCTTTGTGCGCGCGTTCTCTCGTCCTGATTCGCTCACCTCATCCATGCGCAGCCCCTGCAGTCCACCCTTCAACCGGATCGATAGCGATCGGTAATCCGAAATTCGGACGTTGCGCAGCCCATGTGGCCGCCACTGCGCACAACACCGCATCCAGCCAGTCCGCAGTACCGTCGTCCACCAGTTGCTGTCGCAAGGTCGCATCCATGACCAGCCGTATGTCCATCGGATGTGCGCCGTTCTCCAGGCTTTTCACGATCGCTGCGCGCGCCGCCTGTCGTGCCGGCGTTTGCTTTGCGCGCTCATCGTTCTTGTATGAAGCGCGTGTCACCGCACGCGCCACCATCCCCGGATAGCCTTCCAATGCAATCCGCTGCGGATCGCCCGGGTGCAGGCCGAACACCGTAACCCCCGCCTCGAGCAAGCGCCGCGTCCCTTCATGGAACATATACGCCACCGGCGGATTGACCCACTTCATCGAAGGACTTGATCCGGCCGGGCCGTCGGTCACGCGATGCGCAAATTTATTTCCGACCGGGCGCGCATCGCAGAATGCCTTGAAGGTCTCGCGCAAGGTCGCGCGTGACAGCGCAGCGCAATGGGTCACCAGTCCTTCCCATGTTTGCGGCCAGCCCAGATGCTCGACCAGCTCGCGCGACAGGCCGAATGGAAAATCGAAAGCGCCGATCCATGGGCCCGGCTGCGCGAGCCAGTCTTCCCATGAGGCCCACGTGGGGTGGTTCTCTACACGTTCGATATGCAGCTCATTGCCGCACGCACTTCCGTGGGCGACCGTGATCGGTTTGGCGCGACGGGGCGCGGAAGTGAAATCGACGCCGACAATGTGTGTGATGTGCTTCAACATGCTTGACATGGGGATACGTCGCTTTTTAAAAATGTTTTGATTGCAACCGGGAATAAAAAAACTTTGCGGTTTCATGACGCACGACAAAGGTTCACGCATAAATCATTACTGCGGTTACATGTTTTGCGGAATTATCAGGAAGGAAACAGGCTCCAACGCGACAATCAGTTGTAAACAACAGGAGACGGAAAAGCGCGCATCATGAGCACACACCTGGCACCAGAGGCATGCTCGAGACTGGCCACGCGGCTCGCGCTCCCCATTATCGTCGCCATGCTTGCAGCATGCTCCACACTGCCTAACGTCGACTATCTGCGAGAGGGGCAGGCACGGCTCCCGCCAGGACAGACGCCCACTATCGTCAACGCACGCGGCGAATTGTCCGAGGGGCGCAAGCAGGCGCTGCTCGATTCGCTGGCGGCGAAGGTCGCTCCCACCGACATACTGAAAAAACATGTCGCAGCCGAAGAAGCAATCAGCGGCGCGCCTCTGGTCGCGGGCAACAAGGCGACCCTGCTTGACGACGGACCGCTCACCATGCGCGCGATGACCAACGCAATTGGCGGCGCGCGCGACCATGTCAACCTGCAGACATATATATTCGAAGACGATGAAGTCGGACGCGCGCTCGCCGACTTGCTGATCGAGAAGCAGTCGGCGGGCGTGCAGGTGACCCTGATCTACGACAGCGTCGGCGCAATAGCCACGCCACCGGAATTCTTCGACAGGCTGCGCGCGGCGGGCATCAACGCGCTCGAATACAACCCGGTCAATCCGTTAAAGGCCCAGCGCAACTGGGATATCAACCAGCGCGACCACCGCAAGCTGCTGGTGGTCGATGGCCGCGTCGCATTCACCGGGGGCGTCAATATCAGCAGGGTGTATGGCAAGAGTTCACTGCTGGAAAGCAAGCGCCAGCGCCCGCAGACGAAGGACGCTAAGGAAGCGGCATGGCGCGATACCCACATGCAGATCGAAGGGCCGGTGGTTGCTGAATTCCAGAAGCTGTTCCTCGATACCTGGCAGCGCCAGACGGGAAAGGCATTGCCCGATGCGAAGTTTTTCCCGCAGCTCAGGCAGGCAGGCACGGCACTGGTGCGCGCGCTTGGCAGTACCGCGGAGAAGGCTGATTACACCATCTACAAGACCTATATTTCAGCGCTCGCGCATGCGGACATCTATGCGCACCTGACCACTGCCTACTTTGTTCCCGATCGCCAGATCGTGGACGCGATGAAGGACGCGGCCCGACGCGGCGTCGATGTGAAAATCATTTTCCCCAGCTTCGCTGACCATACGATGATTCTCTATGCCAGCCGCTCTTACTATGATGAGCTGCTCGCCGCCGGCATCAGGGTCTTTGAACGCAACGTGGCGATGCTGCATGCGAAAACAGCGGTCGTCGATGGCGTCTGGTCGACCATCGGCTCGACCAATCTCGACATGCGCAGCTTCCTCCACAACGATGAAATCAATGCGGTGATACTGGATGTTGACTTCGCCACGCGGATGGAAACGCTGTTCGATCGCGATCTGAAGGAGTCGACAGAAATCACTGCACAAGACTGGAACAGGCGCGGCATGCGACACCGCTTCCGCGAATGGGCCGTGCGCTTGCTCGAGTATTGGTTGTAATGAGCGGGCCGCAGTGAACCGGCCCTTGAGCCCGCACGGAAACACGCTGTCCTGCAATTTTTCCCCGCCACATCCGTGAGGTGCGGAACTATTCGGTGCGTTGCTCCTCAATAAGGGGTGGCGAAAAAAACAAGAGGTATGCCTCGCAGGAAATCCCAGCGCTTACTGTTCCCGACCCCTTATGGATTTAAACGTGCACACTAGAAAGATTGCGTCACCTACGCGTCTGTTTTCGAATGCCTTCAGTTTCGTCGCCTTGCTTACAGCCTGTGGCAGCGGCGCTGACGGGCAGGTGCCCGTCAACGCGGCTGTCGGCGGCTTGCCGCAGTCGCAGCCAGTGGCCGCTTCCGTCGGCAAGGCGCTCGAGGTGCCGCAGTCGCTCGCCGGCGCCGCACCGTTCGACCAGGCGCGCTCCCTGAATGTACCGCCCGGCTTCGGCATCCGGCTATGGGCCCGCATAAACAAGGCTCGCTTCATGGCGCGCACACCGAATGGCGACATCCTCGTCTCCGTCCCAAGTGAAGACAAGATCGTACTGCTGAGGGATCGCGCGAACGACGTGCCCGAGCAGTTCGATTTCGCCACCGGACTGCGCAAGCCGCACGACATGGTGTTCCATACAGTCGACAACGTCACCTGGCTATACGTTGCTGAAACACACCGCATAACGCGCTCTGTATACCAACCCGGCGCCAACACTATGAGTGAACGCCAGGTTGTGATTGACAACCTGCCCGATTCGTCGACCGCCGAGTTGCAGGGGAGCTACGGCCACGAACTCAAGAACATGGCGTTCGGCGGGGACGGCAAGCTGTATCTGTCGATCGCATCCTCCTGCAACGCATGCACCACCGATGACACTGCCGATCCGGTGCGCGGCGCTATCCATCAATACAATGCCGACGGTACGGGCGGGCGACTTTTCGCACGAGGCATCCGCAATGCCGAAGGCCTCGATTTCATTCCCGGCACCAATACACTCTGGGTCGCGATCAACAACCGCGACGATGTGTCATTTCCATTCGACACCGACTTCGACGGCGACACTGTGAGCGACCTCGGCAAGATGGTCGCTGGATATACCGACGACAATCCTCCGGAACTGTTCACCTCGATACGCGATGGCAGTAACTATGGCTGGCCGTTTTGCAACGCCACGCCTAATGCGACGATGTCGAATCTGGAAGTATTGCGTGACCATGACAACAACCGGGACGGAGCGGCGCTCGATTGCTCGACTGTGATCCGCTCATCCAAGGGCATACAGGCGCACGCCGCGCCTCTTGGCTTTAGCTTCCTGCACCGCAGCGGCGTGCCTGCCGCGTACCGGAGTGGCGCTGTGGTGGCATTGCATGGCTGCTGGAACTGCACCACGCTCAAAGCGGGTTACAAGGTAACATATTTCCCGTTTGACGCGGCCGGCAACGCCGGTGCGGAAATGGACCTGGTCACCGGCTTTGTCACCGACCCGGTCGCACGCTCGTTCTGGGGCCGGCCGGTGGATGCGATTGCGGATGCCAAGGGCAACATCCTGATTTCGGATGATTATGCCGGGGCGATCTACCAGTTGTATCCGACTTGACCGTTGTCCGGCCCGTCCGAAAGTGCTACGTACGTTTTACACCTCCACAGTAAAGCTTACATCCACAGGTTTCGACAGCTTGAAAAGACGCTTCTGAACCGGACAGATGCGCGCCCCGCGAGTGAAAGCTTAATGCGCTGACACTTCGCGGGTGCCATCCGGTACAGATCCTATGGCACACATACTGCATGAACGCAGCTCGTGTCGCACCACGTGCTCTCGCGTGTGGTGGGCGCAACCGCCCACGCCCCCGATCCCATCACCCTGACGATTTCCCTACCGCTCATCATTC
>JAQGMD010000276.1 GCA_028292565.1 Burkholderia sp.
TGCAATCCCGTTACACTATGTGTTTTCCGCATCGGCTGGCTGCCAACGCGCATCGGCTCCTTTGACTGCATGAACCCCCATTTTTTGAATAAGCGTTTTGTGTATGTGTTGGGCTTCGCCGGCCTGATTCCGTTTGTAATGCTTGCGCTGGCATGCTGGATTGTCCACCCGGATTGGCTCGGCTCGTTCATCAAAGGACAATTGGCCTACGCTGTCTCAGTACTGTCTTTCCTGGGCGGTATTCACTGGGGAGCGGCAATGGCGCTGCGTGAACTGACCGTCGAACAAACCAGGAAAGCACTCGCATGGAGTGTCGCGCCGGCGCTGATCGCCTGGTTCGCGACAATGATGAGCGGCTTCGGCTTTGCGGTACTGATGGCGGGCTTCGTCGCCACCTACCAGGTAGACAAGCGCCTTTTTGCCTGGTATCGCCTGCCCGACTGGTTTCTGCACCTGCGCCTGTACTTGACTTGCGCCGTGGTCGCATCGCTTGCGCTGACCGTCATCGCTGCGAATGCCAGAGGATAAAATGAAAAACGCTATCAACTACACTATCGCTCCCAAGGACCTGGCTGCGCACTTGTTCGCTGTTACGGCCACCGTCGGCTCGCCTGATCCCGCAGGGCAGGTGTTTTCGTTGCCTGCGTGGATACCCGGCAGCTACATGATTCGCGAATTTGCTCGCAATATCGTTCAGATTCGGGCCGAATGCGGCGGTAAAAAGATCGAACTCAAAAAGGTCGACAAACATACATGGCAAGCGGCGAGCTGTGAAGGTCCATTGACCTTGCAATACGAGGTGTATGCATGGGATCTGTCGATACGCGCAGCGCATCTCGATCAAAGCCACGGCTTCTTTAACGGTACAAGCGTATTCCTGCGCGTCGCCGGACAGGAAAACAGTCCGCATGTCGTAGATATCCGCCGCCCGGATGGCGACGCCTATAAAGCATGGCGCGTTGCCACAGCTTTACCCGAGTTGAAAGCGAAGCGCTATGGCTTCGGCACCTACATCGCCGCCAATTACGACGAGCTGATCGATCATCCGGTCGAAATGGGCACCTTCGAACTGGCGACCTTCAAGGCCCAGGGCGTACCGCATGATGTGGTCATTACCGGCCGTGTGCCGGGCCTCGACATGACGCGGCTGACGGCTGACCTGAAAAAGGTTTGCGAAGCGCAAATCGCATTGTTCGAGCCGAAGAGCAAACGAGCGCCGATGAATCGTTATGTGTTCATGACGATGGCGGTGGGCGAAGGCTATGGCGGCCTCGAGCATCGGGCGTCGACGGCGCTGATTTGCTCTCGCGGCGATCTGCCGGTCCAGGGCAAAAAGGAAATGACAGATGGCTATCGCACATACCTGGGCCTGTGCAGTCATGAATATTTTCACACCTGGCATGTCAAGCGCATCAAGCCGGCAGCCTTCGCACCCTACGACTTGCAGGCTGAGTCCTATACCACTTTG
This sequence comes from Burkholderia sp., assembly GCA_028292565.1. The sequence continues at coordinate 1,469 of JAQGMD010000276.1, forward strand.
CTTTGGCTTTTTGAGGGCTTCACCAGCTATTACGACGACCTGATGCTGGCGCGTAGCGGTTTGATCGATGAAGCGGCCTATTTCAAGTTGGTCGCGAAAACCATCAATGGCGTGTTGCGCGGCAGTGGCCGCACCAAGCAGACGGTTGCCGAGTCCAGCTTTGACGCATGGATCAAGTACTACCGCCAGGATGAAAACTCACCCAATGCGATCGTCAGCTATTACACAAAAGGCTCGCTCGTCGCATTGGCGCTCGACCTGACCATACGTCAGGAGACCAGGGAAAAAAAATCGCTGGACGATGTGATGCGCGCGCTATGGCAGCGCTGTGGACGCGATTTTTATGTGAGCGGCGGTGACGGCGGAACGGGTGTCACCGAGGCGCAAGTCGAAGCAATCTTCGACGAAGTGACCGGGCTGAAGCTAAAGCGCTTCTTCGACCGCTATGTGCGTGGCACCGATGATCTTCCTTTCGCGCGACTGCTTGCGCCTATGGGCGTGACTCTGGCAGATGACCGCAAGAATGCCAAGCCCAGCTTGAATATCCGTACTACGCGCGACGGTAATGATTGCAAAGTGGCGAGTGTTTATGAGGGCGGAGCGGCGCATCAGGCCGGCGTTTCAGCGGGCGATATATTGATTGCGGTCGATGGATTACGGGTGTCCGCCACGAACTTGGACTCGCTTCTGGCGCGTTACCGTATCGGTGATGCGGTAGCGTTGCACGTGTTCCGGCGCGATGAACTCATGTCATTCGCCGGTACCTTCGCGGCCGATGACATTCCGCAAGTGACAATGACGCCGCAAGCGAAACCGGCCACCGCCGCCCGTATGCGGGCAGCATGGCTCGGATGAGGTCAGCCGAATAGACGGGCTAATTCGCCGCCCGGATCGGGCGCGCGCATGAATGCTTCGCCGACGAGGAAGGCGTGCACGTCCGCGTCGCGCAAACGTTGCACATCGTCGGGATTCAGGATGCCGGATTCGGTAATGACCAGCTTCTCTGGCGGGATGCGCGGCAACAAGTCGATGGTGGTTTGCAGCGATGTTTCGAAGGTACGCAGGTTGCGGTTGTTAATGCCCATCATCGCGGTCTTCAGGCTCAATGCGGCAGTCAGTTCCGCCTCATCATGCACCTCAACCAGTACACCCATGCCGAGATCATGCGCGCAGGCTTCCAGCTCCACCATCAAGCCGTGATCGAGCGCGGCAACGATAAGCAGGATGCAATCGGCGCCCCATGAACGCGCTTCGTACACCTGGTACGGATCGACCATGAAATCCTTGCGCAACACCGGAATGGAGCAGGCCGAGCGCGCCTGCTTCAAATATTCAGGCGAGCCCTGGAAGAACTGCACATCAGTCAGCACCGACAGGCATGCCGCTCCATGCGCCGCATAAGTCTGCGCAATCTGCGCCGGCTGAAAATCCGCACGCAAAATACCTTTGGATGGCGAAGCCTTCTTCACTTCGGCAATCACGCCGGCATGTCCGGCAGAGATTTTTGTCCGCAACCCGGCCTCGAATCCGCGCACACTTTGCTTCGCTTCCTGATTGCTTTCAACTTCGCGTCGCAGGCTGGCGAGATCGCGGTACTTTTTTGCAGCGGTGACCTCGTCTGCTTTTACGGCGAGGATTTTATTCAGGATATCGGACATGATCGATCAGGCTCCTCTGCCCAGCTGTTGCGTAACCTGCACGAATTGCTCAAGCTTGGCGCGGGCCGCCCCCGACGCCAGCACTTCGCGCGCTTTCGTTAAGCCGTCGCCGATAGTTGTCGCTATACCTGCGGCATACAGCGCAGTGCCCGCATTCAGCACAACGATGTCACGTGCCGGACCCGGAGTGTCATTCAGCGCCTCCAGGATTTTCTCCTTCGATTCCGCTGAACTCGCCACTTTCAGATTGCGGCTTGCCACCATTTGCAGGCCGAAGTCTTCCGGGTGGATTTCATACTCGCGGATTTCGCCGTCGATCAGCTCGCCTACTATGGTAGCTGCGCCGAGCGACACTTCATCCATGTTATCGCGACCCCACACGACCAGCGCGTGCTTCGCGCCGAGGCGCTGCAATACGCGCACCATGATACCGACCAGGTCCGGATGAAACACTCCCATCAAGACATTAGGCGCTCCGGCCGGATTGGTCAGCGGACCGAGGATATTGAAAATCGTCCGCACGCCCAGTTCCTTGCGCACCGGCGCCGCATGCTTCATCGCCGCGTGGTGATTGGGGGCGAACATAAAGCCGATGCCGGTCTTGGCGATCGATTGCGCGACTTGTTCCGGTTTCAGATTGATATTGACGCCGAACGATTCGAGCACATCGGCGCTGCCCGACGACGACGACACGCTGCGACCGCCGTGCTTTGCAATGCGGGCACCGGCCGCCGCTGCCACGAACATCGACGCGGTCGAGATATTGAAAGTGGATGCGCCATCGCCCCCGGTGCCGACGATATCGAGCAGGTTGCTGGTGTCGGCCATCGGCACCTTCGTCGCAAATTCGCGCATTACCTGCGCTGCCGCGGTGATTTCACCGATGGTTTCTTTCTTGACGCGCAGTCCTATGGTCAGGGCTGCAATCATCACCGGCGACATTTCCCCGCCCATGATTTTGCGGAACAGCGACAGCATCTCATCGTGGAAGATTTCCCGGTGTTCGATGCAGCGCAATAAGGCTTCTTGTTGAGTGATCGGCATAGTGAGTCCCGTATGAATTTGGCGGCGCCTCAGCGAGCCAGGAAATTTTTCAACAGCGCGTGGCCGTGTTCGGAAAGGATCGATTCAGGATGGAATTGCACGCCCTCCACCTTGAGCTCCTTATGCCGCACGCCCATGATTTCGCCGTCATCGGTCCATGCCGTGACCTCGAGGCAATCCGGCAGGGAATCTCTTTCGATCGCCAGCGAGTGATAGCGAATAACTGTGTAAGGGCTAGGCAGGTCCTTGAATACCCCAACTCCGGTATGTGCGATCAGCGACGTTTTGCCATGCATGACTTGCTTAGCGCGCACAACTTTACCGCCGAATGCCGCGCCGATGCTCTGATGGCCGAGACACACACCGAGAATAGGAATCTCTGCGCCAAAACGCTGCAACACCGGCACTGATACGCCTGCTTCATGCGGCGTGCATGGTCCTGGCGAAATGCAGATGCGGTCCGGCTTCATCGCCACGATTTCGTCGAGCGTGATTTCATCGTTACGAAAGGTACGCACGTCTTCACCCAGTTCGCCAAAATACTGGACCAGGTTATAGGTGAAGGAATCGTAGTTGTCGATCATCAGTAACATCTCAAATCTCTCCATCCAGGCCGTCTTGCACTTGCTCCGCCGCCCGCAATACCGCGCGCGCCTTGTTCTCCGTTTCCTGCCAGTCCATTTCGGGAACGGAGTCGGCCACCACACCGGCCGCGGCCTGCTCAT